>JBBQQS010000181.1:0-9485 GCA_038215525.1 Bryobacterales bacterium | reverse complement strand
TTCCATTGGCCATCGGGGTGGCGGCCATACAGGGTCACTGCGGGGGCGGGGTGGATGGGGCGGTGTTCAAGATCGACCCGGGAAATGCGAACCGACGCCTGCCAGGTGAGTTCGAGATAGGCCGCCGTGTTGGGATTTAGCCCACCGCGCCATCGCGTCAGGCGATTTCCATCGAAACCGAGCGCGGCATCGTCTCTGGCGGGATAAGATTTGGCCCAGGCGCGTGACGGCCGGACGAGTTCCATCAGATCGTAGAAACGGACTTCGGTTGCGGTCATAATTGAACCTGGAGTCTTCTGAAGACGGATTCCTGTTAGGTTCACCGCCGGGAACCAGAAGCGCTCCCCAGCGGTGGGATGCTGCGCCTCCAGAACGGGAATATATAACAGACGACAGAGTTCAGCAGCGATGCGTGAATGATTGTCGGTGAAAAGCTGCACCGGCGTGTAGCTGGCCGCATATTGGCGAAACGCGAGAACCGGTTCACCCGGCCGGGCCACGGTTTGGAGAGCTTCGAGAACCGGGAATTCTGGAAGATGCCGGGCCAAAAACTCGCTTTCGGTTTCACGCCCGAACGCCGTATTCCAAGGAATCTCCTTGATGCGCCAGGCGTGCGGGGCGGCATAGCGTTCCACCACCCCCGGCCAGGACGCGATGGCATGAAACGCGACCAGGCCGGCCAGCAGCCAAGGCCAGCGAGAGAGTGAGTGAGCTAGCGCGAGGGCGAGAAATGCTAGACCGGGAAGCAGAAATCTGGTTCCATGGTTGATGGCAAACGGCAGCAACCCGACTGCGGCGAAGGCCAGGAGCCTTCGCCCCTCAACGTTTCGCAGCGCGACTAGGCCTAAGGGCAATAGCAGGAAAACCGGACCGAGCAAGCCCTGCAGCGTGCCGCCGAGCACGGTCACCTCCCACGGAATCGTCGTGGCCGATGTGTAGCCGGTGTAATTCTGGACGGCACGGAAGTACTCCTTTTCCAGCGGCCAATCCATGACGTTATTAGGAAACCAGGCATTGAAAAAAGGGGCGAGGGGGTTCCCGGTAAAGGCCAGGTTCTTGAGCAGCCAAGGCAGGATCATGAGCAATGCGGGAACAACGAACTGCAGCGCGTTAGCCAATCGGCGCCGTGGCGATGCGGCTGGCCAAAGGACGGCGGTCAGGCCCAGGGGCAGGGCAAAGACGCCGGTATATTTGATTCCATACGCAAAGCCCGTGAGGAGCCCGGCCACCCATAGCCAATGGGCGTGCGATTGGCGCTGCCAGCAACTGAGAGCAAAGAAAGCGGCGAACAAGACGGTGGCCAGCGCCATATCGTTGTAAGCGGCACTGCCATCGGTGCCGGCCACAGGGGAGAGAAAGACAAGGGCGGCGGCAGCCGCGGCAGGCACAGCATAGCCCTGGCGGCGGCCGTAGGCGATCATCAGTAACGGTAACGCGGCGAGGAAGGCGAGGTGAACCAGCGCGGCTGCCGAATGACGGCCCCAGGCGTAGGCCGGCAAAAAGAGCATCTCCACACCCTGGGAGAGTTGAGCGTACAGGTCGGTGTCGATGCGGCCGATTCTGCCGTCACGGAGATAGCGTTGAATCAGAGGCAGGTGGTAAGCCATGCCGTCGGGACTGATCTCGGGCGACATGGCTACCGCGAGGTACGCCGCACCATAGACCAGAAACAGGAGCCCAAGAGCCCAACGCCAAGGTAATGGAAGGGGCGTCGTGGCGCGGTTCGGAACCGGGAAGGCTCTCCAGTTCCAACCGGCGGCACCGGCGATCAGGAAGGCCAGCAGCAAGAAACTCAGGGGGTGGAGCAAGCCGGCGAGCCCCGTGGCCAGCACCAGCAGGCTGACGAGGGCAGAACCGCAGAGCAGGCTGAAGAGTGACACTTCGAGGGGAGTCAAAGCCAGTTGTAATCGCGAGAGGAACGCGCGTCCGCCAGCGTAGCAAACCAGCAGCGTCGCCGCTGCCGCCAGCAAGGCTGCGAACTGGGGCATGCGCTACCGGACCTCGTAGATCTGTATGGAGTAGCCGGCCCTCGCAATCGGTTTCGCTTCGCGGAACGCGGCAAAGTAGTCGCGGTACTTGGGTGCAAAGTGGTGGCCGCTCAAAAGGGAGGCGCTGATGGCGTAGTAGCCGGGTTGAGGCACGTAGCGAATACCTTGGGCCAAGGCGTCGCTCCATGGGGGCGGGATGCTGGTAAGACGGTCGTCGTGGAGGTAAGCCCAGGGGTTGTCCATGCCGAAGTAGGCCAGGCGAATGCGCCGAATCTGGTGCGTCTCCACCCAGTCAGCAAACTCGGGCAGGTTCTGGCCCCAGTCCAGATTGCTGTCGCTGAGCCAGGCCAGGCCGTTTTCCGGGCCGCCCACCCAGGCGTTGAAGAATGAGAGGTAGTGCGGGTAAGTAGCGGCCGAAATCCAGCTCAAACCGAGCAGCAGCGTGGCTGCCAGTAACCTGGGCAATTGACGTTGATGCTGCAGGCTCCAGCGAAAAAAGGCACCGGTCCAGAGCGTAAAGAATATGAGGGATGGCAACACGAGCCGAATCCCGAGTTGCAGCGAAGAAAGAGACGCCAGCAGCAAATAGAGCAGCGGCGGAGCGAGCCAAAACAGGACGCGCGCCCCGGCGCGACGCCAAAGTAGCAGCGTGGTGACAAAACCGGCCAGAATCAGTATCTGCTGCGGCACCGGCAGCTTGACCGCGAGCGCGGTAAGAAAATAAAGCGGATGGCCGGAAGGATATACTTGGCCGCGAAGGTAGACGCCGTTCCCACCCGCGTTTGACTGTACGAGCGCGAGCGTGCCCTGCCAGAGCCTTGAGGGAAAGGGCCAATGGGCGAAGGTACGGCCGAACCATGCGGCGATGGGAGGTGTACTCGGATCCACCGATAAGGCTCGCAACCGCGCCTGGTCTAAGCCCGAGTGATCGAACTGCCAGGCGGCCAAAGGAATCGCGTAAAGCAGCAGGACCGCCAATCCGGTCGTTAAGCAGACTTCTCGCCATGATTTGCGAAACCACAGTTGTCCCGCGACGATTACGACCACCGCGACGGGGGCGAGAAAGATGAGGGAGAGCTTGGCGCATAAGGCTAAGCCGGCGGCGATAGCTACGCCGCTGCCATTAACGGCATTGGGCTTACCCCAATAGACCCAGCAGCGGTACCAAAACAGGAGGTAAGTGAACGCCGCCGCCCAGTCGTTCTTAAAGAGATGGCCGTGGCCGAGCGCTGTCGGCGCCAGGCAAAAGACAATTGCGACGAGAACCCCGCAGGTGGGGCCAAACAACTGCCGTCCCCACCACCACAACAGCAGGCATCCGGCCACGGGAAAGAGAATGAGCGGCAGGCGGGACCAAAAGAAGACCCGGTCTTTTTCGGCGGCGGTAAGGTTCGCCATCATAGCCTGCGAGATGATCCATTCGTGTTGGGACTTCCAGGAAGGATCTTCCGCCGGAGGCAGGCGCAGGCCGACCAGATGAGGAACCCAACCACCGGCCAGCTTGATGAGCGGCGGCATGTCGCCGGGCTGCAACTGGTCCTGCCCTTGCCAGTAGAGATAGGCCGACAAAAGATGGCTGGGTTCGTCTACCGTGACCCCCGTGCGGTCGGCCAGCCGAACCTGGACCCCGGCGAAAAGCAGAACCACCACCAAGATGATGAGTCGCTCCGCCTGGCTGATCGGGTTGCTCACTTTGGCTCGGATTGCGCCCAGCCGCGGCGGCCGGTGAGACCGCGCCAAAGGCCGCCGCACCAGGGCGCTCCCACCAGTTGCCAGTGCAGGCCCAGTAACTGAGCGAAGGTACTCACCAGCGAGTTCAAGCGGAAAAACTGCGAGCGGCCATGCAGCCGAGGCCGATGGGTAACCGGGATTTCGACGATTCGCGTCCCGGTGAGTTCCAGCTTCTTTACGAGTTCCACACAAATGGTGCCGCTGGTGCTGCGCAACTGGATGCGCTCCAGCGCCGCGCGCCGAATCAGGCGAAAGTCGCAATCAATGTCCTGCAGCGTGATGCCGAATATGCAGCGCGCGAAGCTGTTGTAGACTTTGCCAATCCAGATCCGGTGCAGCGGATCGTGCCGCTTGGCTTTGATTCCGTTCACCAGCCCAACATCGACGCCGCCGAGCGCAAGTAACTTGGGCAGATCGCGCACATCGTACTGGCCGTCGCCATCGGTTTAGAAGACATACTCTTTGGTGGCGGCGAGAAAGCCGCTATTGAGCGCACCGCCATAGCCGCGGTTTTCGGGGTGAGTGATGACGCGAAGCCGCGGTCCATAGTTTCGCCGCAAGTCCGATAGAACTGAACCTGTATTGTCCGCACTCCCGTCATTGATGACGATCACTTCGAAGTCGGCAACGTGATTCTCCAGCACGCGAAAGGTAGTGGCCAACAGCCCGGGCAGAGATGGTGCGTCATTGTAGGCGGGAAAAAAAACGCTGAGGCTAAAGGGGAACTGATAGAGATTCATAAAGATCAGGGTTTGGCCGGGTCGCAATACGCTCGTTCCCCGGGCGGTGGCACAGTTTGGCTGGGGCTGCTTACAAACGCCAGTTCCGTGCCCAGTCGAATGTGCGCCGCATAGCGAAAGGCCTCAAAACCGTAAGGCGCGCAGACTATCCGCACGGGCAATTCGGGGGATTCCGCGGCAAAACGCAGAAACCGCTCCGTCGGCTCGACACGCCGGGAATACTGGTCGAGCTTTTTCGTCCATAGGTAAAACAGGCTTTGGGCGCCGATGACGAGCGCAAAAAGATAGGCGGGCCAGGGCCCGAACCGAGGCAAAGCAGGCCGGAGGGCCACGAAGGCTCCGGCGATCAGCAATGCCAGACCGAGACTGGCCAAGTAGGTGTGCCGGCTCGGAACACGGTCCATATAAGTGAGAAACGAGTAAGGCAAGAGCGTTGCCACCATCCAGAACAGCGACAGCCAAACGATCCGCAGATGGCGGAGCCGGCTGAGCGTCAATATTACCGCCAAGCTCACCCAGCCCCAGGGCAGCAGCGTGCGCCAAATGCTTTTCGCCAAAACAAAGAGGAAGGGCGCGCCGAAGGAGAACGTACCGTCGTTCAGATGCAGGTGAGTGGCTGAGGCCATGAAGATACCCGTGGCGTAAAGGACGCTACAGGCGGTCATGCCGGCCAGCCAGAAGAGGGGGGCGCGCCAGTCCCGCTGCCAGTCCCGCTGCCAGTCCCGCCGCTCCCAAAACCAAATCGCGGCGGCGACCGGAATCACCGCCACTGCGGACTCTTTCGAAAGCAACGCCAACAGAAAAGCGCCGAACGAGAGGGCGGCGTAAATTTGCGAGCGGCGGGCAAGCGCCAGCAACCAGGTGAGAATGCTGACTAAGACGAAGAAGAAGACGAGTAGTTCCGGCAGCGCCGCGATCCAGATTACGGCTTCCTGATGCACCTCGCACCAAGCGAAGGCGATTGCCGCGGGTAGTGAGACGCGCCAACCAATGCGTGGCCACGCGCCGAGCGCCAGCACCAACAAGCTGTTGGCGAAGTGGAGGAAAATACTGGCCACATGGTGGGAGAGCGGATCGGCACCGGCCAGCCGGTCAATCACGAAGGTAACAAAGATGGACGTGGCGCGGCTGCGATACAGAACGTCGGTGGCCAGCGTTGCCCACTGGGATGGCGGGCCATAGCCCCGGCCAAGAGCAATCTGGAGATAGGAGTCTGATATGAAGGGCAGCGTCAGAAAGGGCACATAGGGCACCACGGCGGCTAAGGCGATCATCCAAAGCGCAAAGCGGGCTGGCGGGTGATCGAAAGGCGACTTGTTAACACGAATATCCAAAACAAAAGGTTACAAGAATCCAAAATTCTTATCATTTATCTTTTGGCCAGATCGACCGGTCTTTTGGCCACGGCATGTACAACGCCACGTGATTGGAGAGAATAGGTTTCGGTGAACGCCCTTGCCTTTGAGAAACCAGCCCATGACTTTCGCTGCTGACCGCCCGTCGCAGCCATACCCGCGATTATTCCCCTGGCTGATGCTCTCCGCGGCGTTGCTGGTAGCCATCGGATCGGTACATTGGAGATTTCAGGAGGTGCCGCTCGGAGTGCTCTATGTGCTGCCGATGCTGGCGGCCGCCCTGGTTCTCAACCGCTGGCAGGTCATTCTGTTCGGAGTACTGCTCGCAATCGTCCGCTCGGCGTTCTTGCCTTCCGAGCCTCTAGGGGGAACAGCCTTGCGCTTCCTCTTGGGGCTGGCCGCTTATGCCGCCACCGGACTTTTCGTGGTCGAGATGGTACGTAACAAGACCTTATGGCTGCGATACCACCAGGAGATTTCCGCGCAAGAACAGCTAGTCGTCGAAGCGCAGACCGATCTGAAGATGCTCGCGGAAAGCAGCCCCGCCGCGATTTTTACGCTGGATGACCAAGCGCGAGTGGTCTCGGGAAATCAGGCCGCGAGCGCGCTTTTCGGGGTGACGCCGGAAGCTTTGCTGGGTCACCAGGCGAAAGAGTCGTTGCCGGTGCTGGCGGACGCCTTGAAATTCTCACCGGGCACGCCTACTTTTCGGACGGCAGCCCAATGTCAAGGACAGCGCGCGGATGGGGAGCGCTTCCTCGCCCAGACCTGGTTCTCCACTTATGACACCTCCACCGGACGGCGCCTGGCAGCCATTGCGGTGGACATATCGGATGAGATTCGCGACCGGGAAGAGCAGAACCTGCGGCAGTTGTTGACGAACAACTGGATTGTCGCGGCCGCGGTGTCGCACGAAATTCGCAATGTCTGTAGCGCTATCGAGCTGGTTTACCGGCGCTTGAGTGAAGCCGGTACGCCGGGTGCGAGCTCCGATTTCGAGACCCTGGGATCGCTGGTGAAGTCGCTGGGGAAGGTAGCTACCCTGGATCTGCAAAGGCGCAGCACGGCGCTCGACACGGTGGATTTAGCGGAGATTCTGGACCAACTCCGGATCATCGTGGAGCCAGACTGGAAAGATCTTGGCGGTACCTTAGATTTTGCCGTTCCCCGCAGCCTGCCGCGAGTCTTGGGGGAGAGCTACGGAATTCTTCAGGTGCTGATGAATCTTTCTCAGAACAGCGTGCGTGCCTGCCGCACCGTGGAAGAGCGGGCGTGGTCCGTCTCGTTTTCGGCCACCGCCGAATCAGCATTCTTGCGCGTGGCGGATTCAGGCCCCGGGGTTGCTGACCCTTCCGTCATTTTTGAACCTTTCCGGAGCGGATCCGGCCAACCCGGTCTGGGGCTTTTCCTCTCCCGCGCCATCCTCCGCAGCTATGGCGGGGACCTAAAGTACGAGCCTTCCGCGCGCGGGGCAACTTTTGTGTTGGAACTCGCGGCCGGCGTGTCCAAGGGACGGCCTATTGGGTAGCACATTGGGTAGCCCCCTGCCATCGACGATCCGTATTTTCCTGGTGGACGACCATGCGCTCTTCCTGGGGGGATTGATGCGCCTGCTAAACGATCAATCGGACTTTGAGGTGGTGGGGTTCGCCCAAAATCTCGCCCACGCCCGAGTCCGAATCCAGCAGCTTCGCCCCGAACTCGTGCTGCTGGACGTGGACATGGGGGCGGACCGGGCGCTGGACTTTTTGCGCGAGCCCGGCGGCGATAGCCCGTTCCACGTGCTGATCGTAACCGCGGGGGTGAGCGAGTTGGAAGCGATGCAACTGGTGCATGCGGGAGCGCGAGGCATTTTTCACAAACACCATGCGCCAGACTCACTCTGCGCGGCGGTGCGCCGCATCGCCGCCGGCGACGTGGTGCTGGAGCACGAGTACTTGAAGGGCCTTTTCGCCGCCGTCGATCCTCAATTGATTGACGGACGCGTAAGGCTGGCGAACCGCGAAGGGTCCGTACTCCGCGGACTGCTGCAGGGTTTGGGTAACAAGGAGATTGCGGCCGAGATCAACCTTTCGGAAAGCTCAGTGAAGGCGATCTTGCGCGGGCTGTTCGATAAGCTGGGTGTGCGGAGCCGCAGTCAATTGGTGAAGGTTGCCTTAGACAAGTACCGCGACCTCCTGTAGGGGGCCATCCCCCGGCATCCCTGACATATCGCTAACTGAAGCAGATGGAATTACTTATCGAAAGTGAGATGCGCTGGTCCCGGACCCCACCGCATTTTCGAGCCATGCAAAGCAGGAGATCTGCTGGCAGCCGGCTTGGCAAGTAAAGTCGTCGATGGCGGTTGCTTTGGTGAGGGTCGGGCCGTCCTTGGCGGGCGACTGACATCTTTACCGTCCTGCATCCGAGGAAACGAAATGCCAAGCTGGAAGCAGGATGAAATCTCAAGAGGAAGCGATTCAGGAGATCACGCGCCGCCTCGTTGAGTACTACCAGCCGTTGAAGGTCTATCTCTTCGGGTCGACCACGCGCGGTGAAGGCGGACCGGGTAGATGGGGCCATGCTGGCAAGAGACCACTGTCCCTCGCGATTCAAGCCGCCTTCCGGCTTCACCACATCAACGACTTGCCCCAAAAATGGACATAGCACCCGAGGCGTGGATTGGACTGCCACAACAAGACGCGCCGACTCGTCCGAGTTGGATCATCCAAGGGTTCACTCCGTCAGAGGCACGGATCCGACCGAAGCGAAATGCGGAGCCGAGGGTGCGACCTCCCGCCATTCGGTTCGCGTCTTTTCGGGGCGGGCGAAGCAAGGTTCTGGCAGCGGTTCCCGTGGCGGTGCGCCGCAGTCCGAAACACACCGAGGCATGACCCGGTCACCTTCGTTCCCGGCTGACCCTTTGACTCTCCCCGGGGCCGTGTGGTGCAGTGATAGATCGATCACACCCACCATGCCTGAAGCTCACGCTGAACCATTCGTAGGTCCGCAGTCGTTTGGACCGGACCAGACCCTCTACGGCCGCGACGTCGAGATCTCTGAACTGCGCTACTACCTGGGGGCCAAGCGGATCGTCCTGCTCTCGTCGCCGTCGGGGGCGGGCAAGAGTTCCTTGCTGGGGGCGAAGAACGGGCTGCTGGCTAAGCTGGAGGAGAGCCAACGGTTCGAGGTGTGGGGCGCCGCGCGGGTGAATCAGGCTCCGGATGGCGAGGTGCGGAACCGGTTCGCCTACAGTGTGCTGCAAGGTTGGGAGAAGACCCGGCCGGGCACCAAACTGGCCAAGGAGGCGCTGGCCCGGCTAAGCCTGAAAGAGTACGTCGAACATCGCCCGAGCGCGGCGTCGCCAGTGCTGGTGATCGACCAGTTTGAAGAGGTGCTGCGCGTGGAACCCACCCGGACCGCGGCGAAGCACGCCTTCTTCGACGAACTCGGCGAACTGCTCTACAGCCCCGGCATCTGGGCCCTGTTGGTGATCCGCGAAGACTTTCTGGCGGCCTTAACTCCCTATGCGCGGCAACTTCCCACTTACCTGCACAACACTTACCGCATCGACTTCCTGCGCCGCGAGGATCAAGCGCTGGAGGCCTTCACCAAACCCTTAGCCGAGTTCGGGCGGCGGTTCGTCGCCGGCGTTCCCGAAGCCGTGCTGCTGGACTTGGCCATGGCGCGCG
>JBBQQS010000180.1:0-9491 GCA_038215525.1 Bryobacterales bacterium | reverse complement strand
CGTCGACGCGGCCGATCCGCTTCACCTGCTCCGCATCGAGCGGACCGGCATCGCCAAAGTGCGCCACGCGAATGCCGCCCGTCTCGATAACGAAGACGGTGCTCTTAAAGCTGAACTCGGCACCGAAGCCACCGGCATGTTTCGCCGGCACGCCCAGTACGCGGAACGGCCCCAGCGTGTACTCGCCGGGCTCGCGGAAGACCGGGGCGCGGAAATAGTAGTTGGCGTCGTGGTCGTAGTGCGGATGGGTCACCAGCACGTAGTCGGCGCTGACGCTTTCGGGGAATGTGTAGCCGAGCCAACGTTCGCTGTTGTAGGGGTCAATGATCAGCCGCTGGCCGTTCGTAGCCTCGAGGACGAAGCTCGCGTGGGCGATGTACTCAAGCGTCACCTGCGCCGGGAGCGGCAGCGCCAGTAGCCACAGGACGAGCGAGCGCATCTTAGTCCAACTTCGCGGCGGCGGCGCGGTCCAGGTACCAGGCGACGTTGCGGCCATGGGGCGTGTCGATTTGCGAGGGGTAATGGAGCGGGTCATGCTCGGCGTTAAAGACCTGGTAGAGGGGATCGGCTTTGTCGGCACCGGCGGCCAGCACCACTGTGTGGCGGGCGTGTAGCAGTACGCCTGGCAGCAGCGTAACCCGGTATTTGCTGAGCTTGGTCACCCAGACGGCAGCACAGATCCCTTCGCGGTCTTCGATCAGCGGCTCACCGGGAAACAGGCTCGCCGTATGCGCATCCGGACCCATCCCGCGATGAATCACATCGAATGCTGGCAGTTCGCCAGGGGCGAGCTCGAAGAATGCCCTCAGTTCCTCCGCGTACAATCTTGCCGCCACGTCGGGCTGCAATTCGCCCTGGATGCGATGGACGTGGCTCAAGGGAAAATGCGCGGGCTTGATGAAGCACTCCTCGCACATTCGATAGTTGCTATCGGGATCCGTGGGCGCCACGCAGCGTTCGTCGACAAAGAATAGATGCACCTGCCGCCAATCGAAGCGCGTGCGCGCCAAGTGGCCGAACATCAGCTTCGGCGTGCTGCCACCGGAAACCGCTAGCGACACGGGCCGCTTGGCATCCAGGCCCGTTTCGAGTTCCCGCAGGACTCTCTGCGCGCAATGCGCCGCCGCGTCATCGGGCGATGAGTAAGCGTACCAATTCACGCTCATAAACGGGCCAGCACTTTTTCAAAGATCGGATCGCGATCCAGCACCTCGAACTCTTCCAGCAGCAAGGTGGATGTGGTGAGTTTGGGGAAGATCAAGGCGCTGGTGTAGCTGTCCCAACGGATCTCCACCTGGTTGGCGTCCTTACGCGTGATCGTCGCCAGGAAGCCTTCGCCCCGCAGTTCCAGCGAGTGGATTTCCCAGGCCCGCGGCCGGCTCAAGGCCTTATATTCAATCGTGACCGGCGTGCCCAACGACGCCGCCACCCATTCGGCCAGATAGCGTGAAGTGGTGGGCGTCGAAAGGCTGGTATGCGTTACCGTGATCGACTGGATGTTGCGCCCGCCGGCCGCGCACGCCGGGTGGTCGAACATCTGCGCGACCGATTCGCGCCAGCGGGTGATGCGGGCCCAAGCGAGGTCGCCCACGCCGTGGCCAGCCTTCTGCATGGCTTGTAGCCGCGCAATGGTCTCTTCGGGATCTTCCGAATCGCGGCTATCGACGATCACCTTGTGCGCCATCGGCAACAACGTGGCGAACTCGGGATAGCGCAACAAGCCAGCGTGGCGAAACCAGATCACCACCGGCAGTTCCGACGCCCACAGGCCGCGGATCACGCTCGGCGTATCGGCCAGCGTATCCGGGCTCGCCATCAGCTCAATCTGCTCGGCGCAAATCTGCTGGCGGCGGCCAAAGGGCATCCAGCATTGGGCGATGGCGCGGCCTTCGAGCGTCGGCTTCGAAGTCTTTTTGACGCGCAGGATGATGACGCGGGAAGGAAACTCATGCACCAGGTCGGCGAGCGTTTCGCCCACTTCCACGTCGCCTTCCACGCACACCAGCAGGTTCATGGCGCAGGCGCGCAGTACGCCGCCGCTTTTGTCTTCCACGCCCTGCTTGCCCAGCTCTTCCCAGACATTGGCCAGATCGCGCAGGAGCTTTTCCGCCTGCAAAGTGGCCATTACGGCGTCCTCCACTGGTGCCCGTGGCGGCCCAACATCTCTTCGGCCGCCCGCGGACCCCAGCTACCAGCCTCATAGTTCGGGAAGTCGAACTTGGTGTTGCCCCACACGTTCATGATCGGCTTCACCACCTGCCAACTGGCCTCCACCATGTCCTGCCGCGTGTAGAGCGTCGAGTCGCCGGCCATCACATCGACCAGCAAGGTTTCGTACGCGGTGGGCGTGCGGGCCCCGAAGCTGGTGCCGTAGTTGAAATCCATCGACACCGGGCGCAAGCGCATGCCGGTACCGGGTTGCTTCGACAGGAAGCGAAGCGAGATGCCTTCTTCCGGTTGAATGCGCAGGATGAGCATGTTGGGTCGGCCGCCGAAGCTGCCCAAGGGCTCGCCGCTGAAAACCGAATGCGGCGCTTCGTTGAACTGAATGGCGATTTCGGTCACGCGCTTCGGCAAACGCTTACCGCTGCGGATATAGAACGGCACGCCGGCCCAGCGCCAGTTATCGACAAAGAACGTGGCGGAGGCGAAGGTGTCCGTCTGCGCTTGGGGAGTCACTTTGTCTTCCTGCCGGAAGCCCTTGATCTCCTCGCCGCCAATGCGGGCTGGGCCGTATTGGCCGGGGACGGCGTTCTCGAGCACGTCGCTATCTTTCATGATGCGGATGGAGCGCAGTAGTTTGGCGCGCTCGTCGCGGACGGCATTCGGTTCGAAGACCGCCGAAGGCTCCATGGCTACGGTAGCCATGATCTGCAGCAGGTGGCCTTGGATCATATCGCGCAGGGCACCCGTTTCCTGATAAAAGGCACCTCGGCCGCCTACGCCGATGCTCTCGGCGGCGGTGATCTGTACGTGGTTCACATAGCGGCGATCCCACAGCGGCTCGAAGATACCGTTGCCAAAGCGGAAGGCGAAGACGTTCTGCACCGTCTCCTTGCCGAGGTAGTGATCGATGCGGTAGACGTCTTGTTCCGGGAAGACACGCTGCACGACTTCGTTCAGTGCGCGGGAGGTGTCGAGGTCATGCCCGAAGGGCTTCTCGATGACGAGGCGCCGGTAGCCGGAACCAAAGGGATTCGCAGACTTGGGCGCCAAACCGGCCGCACCGAGCTGTTCAATCACGGGCGCGTAGTAGCTGGGCTGGGTGGAAAGGTAGTAGAGGATGTTGCCGCCCGTGGCATGGTCCTGGTCCACTTGGGCCAGCTTAGCTTTGATCGCTTCGTAGCAAGCCGGGTCATTGAGGTCGCCGGCGATGTAGTGGAGCTTTTTGGCGAACTCCACCCACAGGTCCTCGTCGAAGGCGCTGTCCTCGAGGAACTGCTTTACGCTCTCGTACATCTTCTGCCGGAAGGCTTCGTCGGTGAGCGAGGTGCGGGAATTGCCGATCACAGCGAATCCCGCCGGCAGACGCCGTTCGTACGCCAGCCGGTAGAGAGCCGGCAGTAACTTGCGCATTGTGAGGTCGCCGTTGGCGCCAAAGATGACCAAGGCGACGGGTTCGAGCCGGCGTTCAAATCGGAGTGGATCCTCGAAGGGATTCTGCAAGGCGGAAGAAAGAGCTTGAGCGGGCGGAGAATCAGCCATGAAACCCCAAACATAGCACGCGAATATGCTTCAATGGAACTTAGCAAATGAGCGTTCTGGCACGTATCGGCAATCGTAAGGCCATCTTCCGCACGGGGGAGTGGATTTGTAGCGATTCTGACACTGAATCTTTACTCAATCATGCTACGGAATCCTGGATTGTGGCCACGGGCGGACCGCCGCTGGACCATCCGGACCCCGAGCATGCCGCCGCGCACGAAGTGATCCGCCAAGTGGGCGGCGAAATTACGGTCCACGTCCCGGCCGCGAGTCGGCGGATGCGGCGATTCTTTTTTGGTCGCCGTCAGATGCACTTGGACTTCGGGGCGTAGCGCGCAGCTAGGACGAACTCCCGGTCCGCGGCCGGCCCGAGATCTCGCGGAATGGCTAGCTCACGTGCTCCGGCACAAACTCATTGTGGCCGCTGATAATCAGCAACACGTTGCCTTGCTCGGTCTCGAGCGTCGGATGCACGCTGCCGGCCTTGGTGGTCACAAAGTCCCCCTGGAGATAACGCATCTCGCCCCAGCGGACGTCGCCTTGTAGCACCAGGCATTGCTCGTCGTCGTGATGCATGTGTGGCGGATATTGCGCGCCGGGCGCCATCCGCAAGAGTTGCGTGAACATGCCGGTCTTCTGGTCGTGATAGAGCGGCTTAAAGTCGATGCCTTTCAGACCCGTGGTGCGCCAACCGCCGTCAAAGGTGCGCACTTCGCTGGCCGGTTGTAACTCCTGGTAATCGGCGACGCGGCGCATCAGCCGGGCCCGCAAGCCCGCAGGCGGTGCGACGGAAGGCAATGGCAGCGCGAGCAGCGCCGCGGCTTCGCGGTACGGCGTGACGATGTGGCCGGGCAGCAGCGCCAACTCTGACGGGCTCAGGAAGTCGAGCGCCGCCAGACTGGCCAGTTCCGCCAATTCGTCGTCCCTTAAATCGATGTGCTGGGGGTCGCTCATGCGCATGCCGCGCTCTCTCCTAGTAATGTCTTCAGGCGCCGCAGCCCCAACCGGATGCGTGTCTTGATCGTTCCCAATGGCTGGCCCAGGCGTTCGGCCAACTCGGTGTGGCTCAAGCCGCCGAAGAACGCCAGCAGCAATGCCTCGCGCTGCTCCCGGGGCAATTCGGCCAACGCCCGCTGAATCCGCTGGCGCCACTCGTTGGTGACCGTTAACTCCTCCGGCGTCACACCCGCCGCCCGTTGTTCGGGAACCTCGGGTGCCGATAGGTCCACTGTGCGCGGCTGCCCGTTGCGAGACCGGATGCGGTCAATCGCCACCGTCCGCGCCATCATCACCAGCCAAGCGATCACCGTGCCCCTCTCGGCCGAATAGTGGGACCCATTGCGCCAGGCTTTCATATATACGTCGAGCACCACTTCTTCGGCATCCTGCGGATTTTCGAGCATCCGGAGGGCGACGCCGTGGACGAGTCCGCTGGTGAGGTCGTAGAGCTGGCCCATGGCTTCCTGCTGTCCGTTCGCCATGGCGGCTACCAAAGAGATGAGGCGGGCATCCGGTCTGGGAAGGGATTGGACCGCGGGTCGGGGTTGGCTCATGGTCGTATCACCCCACGCGGAGGAGGGTAAGCTTACGAGCATACGCGAGATTGTGCCGATTGTGAACATCCGACGCGAGATTCTTTGATCAACGTTACGGGCCCAGCGGGGAATCGGATTTATGTCGGTGACATTTCTTCGCCGCCTAGGCGACATTTTGTCTCGATTGCTGGACGATTTGTCCGAATTCCTAAGGCGCACCACGCAAAATCAACCACTTAGACGTGGTACGTCGAATGCATTAAAAAAGACGCGGTTATCCTCAACTATGCCGCTGCTCAGTGCCTGGGGGGAGATCTCCGGACTCCTCCCTCCGCTGGGTAAAGACTTCTCGCACATGAAAAATAGCCGACCGGGAATTCCTCCCGGCCGGCTTTGGTTCGCTTCGAGACGGGTGGCTCGGGTGCGATGGTCAAAAATGAAGTGCGATCGCGGCATGAATTCGCCGTTGAGTTGAGCTTAACTTTCGTCAAGAAACCGGACAACTAAACGAAAGCACCAACTTGAGTGGCTCTCGTACTAGGCCAACGCGGCGCGGGGTCCTGGAGTCGCCAAGTGACGTACAATTGGAGAAACGCGGTTGATTCGGCGTTCGTCCCATCCAAAGTTGTCTTACTCCACACTCATGAAAAGGCTGATGCTGATTAGCGGCTTGCTGATTTCGGCCGGCGCGGCGCTTGGACAGCGCCTCAAAGAGCTCCAAGTTCCCGTGCCTCTGCCGTCCGGGCAGGTGCTCGTTCTGGGTTTCCTGGGCGGCATGGAGCGTTGGGACGACGAGCACCGTAGCGTGCGTCAGTTGATGTTACGCTTGCGCGAGACACCCGGCGTAAAGGCGGAAAGCCTCGCCAACCGCCGCGCCCGCGTGGCCGACAAACTCATCCTCCGTGCCCTCGACCGTGACCGCAACGGCAAGCTCGACACCGCCGAACGCAACGCTGCACGTTTGATCCTGGTGGGCCAAAGTCTGGGAGGCAGCGCCACCGTGCATCTGGCCCAGCGGCTCAAGAAAAAGGGTATTCCCGTCCTGCTCACCGTCCAGGTGGATAGCTTCGGTCTGCACGACAACATCATTCCGCCCAACGTCCGAGCCGCCGCCAATTTTTATCAGCACGAACCGCTCACCATCCACGGCCGATCCGAAATTCGCGCCCAGGACCCGGCCCACACCCGCGTCCTCGGCAATTTCCAGATGCACTACCCGCTCTTGATTCCCTATCCGGCGCCAGAAGGCTGGGCGCGCCGGGTCTTTGGCGGCGCGCATGCCAAAATGGAAGCCGACCCCTTTTTGTGGGCCCAGGTGGAAATGCTGGTGCGCCAAGCCGCCCTGGGCGCCCAGTTTACTCCTGACCAAGTCCGATTCGAGGTACCTGCCCAATGAAGACCCTGATGGCCCTATTCTTGCTCCTCCCGCTCGCACTACCGGGCCAATTCTTCCGCCGCGATGGTGAACCTGCCAAGCCCGTCGAAAAAAACTCCACCGCCAAGGAAGTACCACTCGACGGAACTAAGCAGTGGGTGGACACCGGCATTGACCTCGGCCAGGGTGACATCGTCAAGCTGACCGGCTCCGGCACAATCAAGCTCACCAATGCCGCAACCGAAAACGGCCCCGAAGGCGGCAAGCGCTCCTGGACCGACATGATCCGCACCCTCCCCGTCAACGACGCCAACCGCGGTGCCATCATCGGCCGCATCGGCGACCGCGACACGGCCCGCGCCTTCCTCATCGGCACCGAGCGCGAACAGCGTGCCGGCCTCGCCGGCCGCCTCTTCGTCGGCATCAACATGACCGGCACCGACAAAGCCCAAGGTGCCTTCAAGGTGATCATCGAGCGCACCGCCGCCGCGGCCGCCGGCCCGCCGGTTACGATCACCAGCAAGCTCTCTCAGGCTCAGCTCGATTCCATCCCGCGCCGCGTGCAGGGCGATGACGGCACGCCCGGCGACCGCACTAACTTTGTCGTCGTCGGCTCCGAGCAGCAGGTGAAGAACGCCCTCGAACACGCCGGCTGGAGCGTGGTCGACCGGTCGAAGAAGGACGCCGTCCTGCGCAGCGCCATGTCGATCCTCACCAAAGGCGCTTATGTCACCTTGCCCATGAGCGAACTGATGCTCTTCGACCGCTCCCAGGATTACGGCTATGCCCAGGGCGACCCCCTCAAGGTTGTTGCGGCGCGCCATCATTTCCGCATCTGGAAAGCCCCGTTTCTCGTCGGCGGCCAGGACGTATGGGTGGGAGCCGGCACCCATGACGTCGGCTTCGATAAGGATCAGCGCAACGGCAAAATCACCCACAAAATCGATCCTGACACTGACCTCGAACGCGAGTACATCGCCCGGAGTTTTCAGGAAGAAGGCTCCGTGGTCTTGCTCGAGTACATGACCGCCACTAACCCGGTGAAGCAGGCCAACACCGCCCACGGCCAGAGCTTCCACTCCGACGGCCGCCACGCCATTCTGTATATGAAGCCCGACAATAACGACCTGATCGCCCCCTTCAGCGACCTCTTCTGTTCCGTGCTGAAGCAAAACAATCCCGACGGCGGCGAATGGGGCGCTTGCTCCCAATGGATCGAAGAACCCGGCAAGGAGAGCTTGGCGTTACCCAAACTCCCCGGCGCTGACAAGTACCGCGTCGTCATCGTCCCCGGATTCTTCAGTTCCTGTTTCCCGGAAGCGCCGGCCTACCTTGAAGCCCACCAGTACATGAAGGACAAATTCGGCTATCAGGTGGACGTCTTCGGTGTGCCCAATGACTCCAGCGAAGACAATGCCGCCAAGATCGCCGCGTACCTGAAGGCCGAGTCCGCCAAGGACAAGCGCCAGTTCATCATCCTGGGCTACAGCAAAGGTGCGCCGGACCTGCAGGTGATGCTTGCCAACTTCCCCGATCTCCGGCCCCGCATCGCCGCGTTTCTGTCGGTCGCCGGCGCCAGCGGCGGCTCCCGCATGGCCGATGCCGCCCCGGCGATGGCCGAGAAGTACATGAACCAATTCCAGATCAGCAAGAGCTGCCAGGGCGACGTCGCCATGGGCTTCCGCAGCCTGCAGCGCCGCGTGCGCATGGACTTCCTGGCGCGCAACCCCAACCCCTACGTGCCCACCTATTCCTTGCCGGCCATCGCCGACAAGAGCAATCTGTCCAAAGCTCTGGCCAACGCCGCCCCCATGATCGCCGCCTTTGACCGTGACCACGACGGCCAACTCACCCGCGGCGACGCCATCGTCCCCGGCTCTAAGCTCTTAGGCGCCGCACGCAGCGACCACTTCGCCCTCGCCCTGCCTTTCGAGAAAGCCAAAGGCAGCCAATTCGGCGCCATGATGGACAAGAATCATTACCCCCGCGCCGCCTTGCTCGAAGCCATGGTCCGGCTGGTGGTGCAGGATCTGGCCGCCGCAGCCAAGTAGTTCGCCCACGCCTGGCTCGCGGTGCCCCTGTCGGGTTACGAGGGCCATGTGAGCGCGGCGGGAATAAATCAAGCGGTCACCGGCTCTAATTCGCCGCGTCCCGGTAGCTCGGCTTGTGCCGCAACTTGTTCGACGGGTTCACAGGCCGCAACTCCAGCTGGTGCAGATTCCCATCCGCTGTGGCCCGGCCCGGAGCAAACGACAACGCATACTGGGTGCGTAACTCCTCCTCCATCCGACGGAATTGGGCGTCGAGCCCCTCATCTTCAAACACGCGGCCACCCGATTCAATCGCCAGCTTCCGCATCTTGCGCACTTTCGCCCCGCCGTCGATCTTGTCGAAGATAATGTTCCCTAAGCCACCGCGACCGCGCCCCATGCCGCCTTGGCGCATCATGTTCTCAGTCTTCAGCCAATAGACCATCGTATCGGCCGTCTGCAAACGCTCGGTGACGTCCGAGGCGTTCGACTGGCTGTTGGAATCCTCCCCGTCGGAGATCACCAGCAAGGCCTTGCGGCCTTCGCGCCGGTTCAGCTTGCGCTTCAGCACCTGCGCCAAGCTATCGAAAATCGGCGACCCCGGCCGCGAGCTCCACTTCTCGCCCTCCAGCCGATCCTCCCAGCCGCCCACGGACTCTTCGATGTCGCGCAGGGAACTTGTATCGTCCTGCACTAGCCGGATGCCGTTGCCAAAAGTGACGATAAACACCCGGTCCTGCGGCTTCAGCACCTGCCGCAGAAACGCCACCGCTTCGCGCCGGTTCTTTTTGAACAAGCCGCGCTGGCTGCCGCTCAAATCGACGATGATGCCAAGGGTCAGTGGGA
>JBBQQS010000179.1:0-9493 GCA_038215525.1 Bryobacterales bacterium | reverse complement strand
GTAAACTAAGTCTCACCGCCAGCGGACTGCTTCGTGGCGCTTCGTTTACGGCGAGTTCCCAATGGCAATTAAGCGGGCCCATGACTGGCCAGGGGCAGTTTGCTCTCCAGGGCGCTAAGTTCGACGACTTTCAGGATCTGGTGGCCAATCCCGCTACCGCCGAGGATCCTTCGCCCTTTGACCTAAGGCTCGAAGCGACGGGGACGATCCACGGTAACTTACGCGAGCCGAATGCGCTGGCGGGTAACGTGAAGATTAGCCAACTGGCAATTACCCCGCGCCAAGCGATGAGCGATGCGGCGCGCCGCGATTTTACTCTCCGTAACGATGGCCCGCTGGAGATCACTTACGACGCCAGAGGTTTTGACATTAAGCAGGCTAAACTCTTCGCTAAAGATACGAAACTGACGGCTTCCGGTTTGGTTTCCACCCAAGGCACGACTAACGCTAGCATTCATGTGGTGGGCGACGCCAACGTGGCAGTGCTGTCGGCACTCAAAACCGACTTACTCGCGGCCGGAAATTCCACCCTGGATCTGACTCTCCGCGGGTCACTGTCGCAGCCCATTATGGCGGGTCGGATGGAGCTTCGTGACGCCTCGTTCTTTCTCCGCGATGTGCCAAACGGCTTAGAGAAAGTAAATGGCGTCGTCTTCTTCGATCGCTCGCGCGCACGCCTGGAGAATCTAACCGCGCAATCAGGTGGAGGCACGATTCGGCTGGGCGGATTTATCGGATTCAGTAACGAACTCACCTACCAGCTGCAAGCGCAAGCCGACAATGTCCGGGTTCGTTATCCTGAAGGCGTCAGTACGGCCGTGAATACCGCGCTCACTCTCGCGGGTAGCGCGTCGCGCAGTTTGCTGTCAGGCTCTGTCACTCTCTTGCGAGCGGCCCTGAATCCGCGGACGGACTTGGGAGCCTTGATCGCGGATACGGGAAAATCCAACTCTACGCCGACTCGCATTGAGAATGAGTTTCTCAAGAATATGCAATTTGACGTGCGGATCGATACGGCCCTGAATGCCCAGGTAACGACTTCGCTCACGCAGAATGTCGAGGCTGAAGTGAATTTACGTTTGCGGGGCACTCCGGCGCGCCCGGTGTTACTCGGACGCACTTCCTTCACGCAAGGGGAGATTAGTTTCTTTGGCACGAAATATACGATCGACCGGGGCGAAGTGAACTTCTATAACCAAACGAAGGTGGAGCCCACGATTAACCTGGACCTCGAAACCCGCGTACGCGGGGTGGTGGTGACGATCAACTTCTCCGGTCCGGCCAGTAAGCTGAATCTCTCCTACCGGTCGGATCCGCCGTTGCAGTCTGCCGAGATTCTGGCTTTGCTGACGGTGGGACGGACACCGAGCGGCGCCGTTAGTGGCGGGGCCAATGTGCAGAGCCCCACGTTCTTACAGGGGGCCAGCAGCGCCCTGCTGGGCCAAGCGGTGGCTGCCCCCATTACCGGCCGCCTACAGCGGCTCTTTGGCGTCAGCCGGGTGCGAATCGATCCCCAGTTGACCGGACTCGAAAATACGGCGCAGGCGCGCCTCACCATTGAGCAGCAAGTGTCGCGCGACGTAACGGTCACCTTCATTACCAATCTCAACCGCACGCAGCAACAGATTGTCAGCGTGGAATGGGATTTCTCGCGCGAATTTTCCGCCCTGGCGATCCGGGATGAGAATGGCGTGTTCGGGCTCGATTTCTTTTACCGAAAGCGATTCAAATGAGGCTGCGGAAAGTGCAAGGTAAATTAAAGATCGAGCATAGTATTATCGACGGCTTGCGGGACTTACTCGAACGCCTACTGAACGAAAACCCTGAGATTCGGTCCATCATCCCCGGCGTGATTCGCCCGGTGCGCGATGCCAAGGGCGAGGTGAGGTTGCGGGTGACGGTGCCTACGACGAATGGCTGGAAAGCGATTGCCCTAAGCGCTGGTGCCCGCCAGGAGCTATTCATTTCTACCAGTTGGACCCAGGCCGAGCTTGAGGCCGCAATTAGACGCTCTTTGACTTAGCCTGGGCCTGCCGTTGTAACTCGCGCAGCTTCATTCCGGTGAGCGCCATCGCCACAAACCCGCCCAGCAATAAGGGCAAAGTAACTAGGCCCCAGAGTAAGAACGAGAAGCGCTTCGCCAACGCCTCATTGGCGATGAACATGGTGAGCGCTTGCGCCACTAGTAACTGAAAGGTGCCTAAGTTGCCGGGAGCGCTAGGCACCACTGTCCCTAGCCGGAGTACGACCGTGACCACCGCGGCCGCGCCCAGGACACTGCCATGGGGAAGCTGCAATCCGAAGCCGCGCATCAGGGTGTAAACGGGCACCACTTGTAGGAGTAGATAGGGCAAACTGGCGGCGAACGCCAAGTAGAAAGAACGGGATTTCCCCATCGCATGTAAGTCGTCGATCAGGCGAACCAAGCCCGGTGACTTAGCGACTAAACCTTCCGTCCAGCGCCGCGCAATCAGCACGGTTATGAGGACAGTTACCAGCACCAACACCACCAGGCTGAGTACCCAGGCGAAGTGACCGACATATCCTGGCAGCGGCGTAAACTGCAGGGTGACCAGGAAGAATACGATCAGCCAGATGCCATCGAATAATCTTTCGAGCAGCACGCTCGAAAGCACGACGGGGAGGGGCATGGTCGTCCAGCGATTCAGCAAGTAACAGCGGATCACTTCGCCGGTGCGGAATGGCAGCACTTCGTTCGCGAAGAGGCCCACGTAAATGGCGCGTACGGTTTGGCGCATGCGCACGGTGGAAATGGGCGACAGCAGGATGCGCCAGCGCCATCCTTGCACTACGTAAACCAAGACGTCGGCGGCGGCGCCCGCGCAAACCCAACGCCAATCGAGGGCGCGCATTTCTTCCTGCAGCTTGGAGATCTCGCTGCCGCGCAACGCCCACCACAAACAGGCGACGGAGCCGAGATTGGCAAGGATGATCAAAGCCCGCATCCCCGGCGACGCCCCAGCCCACATGCCGGGTGCTTTCACTGGAGAGTTGTGAACTTCATCCTTCAACTCTTTATGATAGCGCCCGCCAGTGGTAGCGAAAGCAGTATCCTGATAGAGGCTATGTCCCAACTCCTAGTTCGAGCGATCAAGAAGGTGGCCGTTCTCGGCGCCGGTACCATGGGCTCGCGAATCGCGGCCCACTTCGCTAACGCGCAAGTTTCCGTCCTTTTGTTGGACCTGACGCCCGCCGCGGCTCAGCGCGGGCTTGACGCCGCGATTAAGGGGAAGCCCGCCGCGCTCTACTCGCCGGCAGGCGGGGCTCTGATTACCACCGGCGGCTTTGACACCCACTTGGCGGACGTCGCGACGTGCGATTGGATTTTGGAGGCCGTCACCGAAAACCTCGAGATCAAGCGCCAGCTTTGGCCGCGCGTGCTCGAGTTCGCGCCCGCCCATGCCATTCTCTCTACGAACACCAGCGGCCTCCCGTTGCGCGCGATCGCCGAAGGCTGGCCGGCCGATGCACGGCGCCGCTTCCTGGGCACGCACTTCTTCAACCCGCCCCGCTATTTGCACTTACTCGAAGTAATTCCCGGGCCCGATACGGATCCGTTCCTGTTGCAGGATGTGATTCGCTATGGCGATCAGCGATTGGGCAAAGGCGTGGTGTTGTGTAAGGATACGCCAAATTTCATCGCGAATCGGATTGGCAGCTTCTTTGGCTCCACGGTTTACAAGCACATGGTGGAGGGCGACTACACGATTGAGGAAGTGGACGCGCTTACTGGCTCTTTGATTGGCATCCCCAACACGGCTACGTTTCGTTTGTGCGATTTGGTGGGCCTGGATATTTGGGCGCACGTCAACTCGAACTTGTATCATGCGGTTCCGGACGATCCTTGGCGTGACCGGTTCCAAGTGCCGGCATTTCTGCAGGGCATGTTGGATCGTGGGTGGCTGGGCGACAAGAGCGGGCAAGGATTCTACCAACGCACGGGGCCGCAGCGGGAAATCCAGGCCATTGACTGGAAGACCTTCGAGTATCATCCCGCCGCGCGGCCGAAGTTGGCCGATGCCGAGGCCGTGAAGCCAATCGAGGACTTAGCGGAGCGGTTACGCGCGATTGTGGCGAGCCCGGGCCGTGGCGGGTCATTCATTTGGAAACTCTTGAGCGACCACTTACTTTATGCCGCCGAGCGTGTGCCGGAAATCTCTGACCGCTTAGCGGAAATCGATCGGGCCATGCGTTGGGGTTATGCGAATAAATTAGGCCCATTTGAGTTATGGGACGCGTTGGGGTTTCAAGATACGGCCCGCCGCCTGGAGCGTGAGGGGCGGCGGTTACCCGATAACGTGGTGCGCATGCTGGAGGCGGGCGCCAAGAGTTTCTACCGCTCCGCCGACGCGAATCAGCGGCCGCGCAATGAATATTTTGATTTCGGGGCGAATAACTATGCGCCACTGGATCCGCCGCCCGGAACGATTTCGATGGCGCATACGAAACGGGCCCGCGGCGTGATTAAACGCAATGCGGGAGCGTCTTTGGTTGACTTAGGCGACGGCGTATTGGCGATAGAGTTTCACTCTAAGATGAATGCGATCGCCGAAGACGCGCTTTCGATGATTTACGCGGGGCTTGACGAGACGAAGCGGAACTTCGCGGCCACCGTGATTGCGAATGAGGGCGAACACTTTTCGGTCGGCGCGAACTTAGTGCTGGCGCTGGCCGCGGCGCAAGACGAAGAGTGGGATGAAATTGACTTTGCCATTCGGCGTTTTCAACAAGCGACCATGGCGATCAAATACGCGACTAAGCCGGTGGTTGTGGCGCCGTTCGGGCGCACGCTGGGCGGGGGCTGCGAGATTGCGCTGCACGCGACGCGTTGCCAGGCTTCGGCTGAACTCTATATAGGTTTGGTGGAAGTTGGCGTGGGGCTGATCCCCGGCGCGGGCGGCTGTAAAGAGTTACTCCTTCGCTTAAAGGACGTGCGCCGGGTCTTTGAGACGATTGGGCTGGCGAAGGTGTCTACTTCCGCGGACGATGCCCAGCAACTAGGCTTGTTGCATAAACTCGACGTCGTTTCCATGAATGCCGATCGTTTAATTGAAGACGCGAAGTTTCTGGCATTATCATTGGCACCGACTTACTCGCCGGGCGAGCCGCGGATGGATATTCAACTGAGTGGCGAGGCCGGTTATAGCCGGTTGAAGCTGGGGTTGTGGTCGATGCGACAGGGCGGTTACGCGACGAATCATGATGTGGCGGTGGGCGAGAAATTGGCGCGCGTGTTGACGGGTGGTCCGCTGACGGGCACGCCGGTGGTGACCGAACAGCAGATGCTCGACTTCGAGCGCGAAGCCTTCTTGAGCCTTTTGGGTACGCGTGCGACTCAGCAGCGTATGGCTCATATGCTGAAGACCGGCAAGCCGCTTCGCAATTAATTTAGCCGAAAAGGATTTCCTATGACTGAAGCCGTCATTATCGATTGTCTCCGTACGCCCGTCGGCAAGGCCCCGCGCGGTACGCTGCGTCTTACTCGGCCTGACGACATGGCCGCCGCTGTGATTCGCGCGCTGCTCGCGAAGTATCCGCAGGTGCCCACCGATGAGATCGACGACTTGATCCTTGGCTGCGCGATGCCCGAGGCCGAAGCGGGTATGAACATGGCCCGCATTGCCGCTTTGCGCGCTGGCCTGCCGGATCAAGTGACGGCGGTGACGATTAACCGCTTCTGCTCTTCCGGGCTACAATCGATCGCCATGGCGGCGGACCGGATCCGATCAGGCGGGGCACAGATTATCCTGGCGGGCGGCGCGGAGTCAATGAGTATGATTCCCGGTGCAGGCCATGGTTTTGCGCCGAATCCGTGGCTGGTTGACCATCGGCCCGAGGCTTACATCGGGATGGGACTTACGGCGGAAAATGTAAGTCGTAAGTACAAGGTAAATCGGGAGGACGCGGACGCTTTCTCTTATCGTAGTCATCAGAATGCTTTGCGGGCGCAGGCCGAAGGTTTATTCGACGATGAACTGGTGCCGCTCGAGATTCGTAATTCTACTCTGGCCGGCACCATGACGACGACTTATGCGAAGGACGAAGGTCCGCGGGCGGATACTTCCGTGGCGGCGCTTGCGAAGTTGAAGCCGGTGTTCCATGTCGATGGCGTGGTGACGGCGGGTAACTCGTCGCAGACTTCGGATGGTGCGTCAGTGGCTTTGGTGATGAGTGCCGAGCGGGCGGCCGAGTTGGGGCTGAAGGCGATGGCGCGTTACGTCAGCTTTGCTACGGGCGGGGTGCCGCCGGAATTGATGGGCATTGGTCCGGTGGTGGCGATTCCGAAGGCGCTGGCGTTGGCTGGGCTCAAGATGGAGGACATTGGCGTCGTCGAGCTGAATGAGGCCTTTGCGTGTCAGGCGCTGGCCGTGATTCGCCAGGCGAAGGTGAATCCGGAGATCGTGAATCCGAACGGTGGCGCGGTGGCGTTGGGTCATCCTTTGGGGGCTACCGGCGCTAAGCTGACGGCGACGATCCTGCGCGAGATGCATCGGCGCGGGCATCGCTATGGGATGGTGACGATGTGTGTGGGTGGTGGTCAGGGGGCGGCGGGAATTTTCGAGCGCTGTTAGTCTAAAATCTTACGGCCTTCCACCTTCAGGCCGCTACAAAATCCATCAAAGGTCGTCAGGCTGAAGTCCGGTTTTCTTGGAAATCTTGGCCAACATGGCGGGACCGATTTCAGCTGAGTCGTGGAACGAAAAAGGGTAGTCTGCCCGGCCCTCCTTCTTCAAGATTTTGTGGGAACCGCTGTCCGATCATGCCCGAGGCGCTTGAGGGCGGCCAAGTACTCATGCGGCGACGTTGAACTCAGCCTTTGCCGAGTCGGGCGGCAGTTCACTATGGGCAATACGGTCCAAAACGATTTCACGTGCGGCCGACTCGGCTTTCAGGATGGCATCCTGTTTCGTATCTCCGTAGAGCAGGATGTTGAGTTCCGAGATTTCCGCAATCCAGCGACCGTCGACCTCACGGTCGAGCTCAATGGTGAGCTTCATGTCCTAATCCGCCCATCGTACGCGTAAACGGCAGGAAAATCCGCCGTTTCCAGATAGGGATAATCGTCGAGGATTTCACTCTCGGACATGCCGGAGGCTATCATGTCCAAGACATCCCAAACCGTGATGCGAAGGTCGCGGATAGAGGGTTGGCCGGAACGTTGGCCGGGCAGGACCGTGATTCGATTGGTTGGGTCGGATGTGCCCCTACGAAGTTTGTAGACGGGCCAGGGGGCCCATCCTACTAAGCGAGCGTGTTGAGGCTGCCCAAGCGCTGGGCTTCGAAGGCGGCGATTTGGGGTTCGTGGTTTTGGATGTAGCCCATCTCGTCGACGCCTTCTAATAGACAGTGCTTGGAGAAGGGCTCGACCGCGAACTCGGCGGTGGTGCCGTCGGGTAAGGTGACGGTTTGGGTGGCGAGGTCGACGGCGATGCGGGCGTCTTCGGGGAGGGCGAATAACTTGGTGTGTAAGTCGCGGCTGACGACGATGGGGAGTAAGCCGTTTTTGAGCGAGTTACTCTTGAAGATATCGGCGAAGCTGGTGCTGAAGACAGCGCGGAAGCCGTACTGCGTAAGTGCCCAGGGGGCGTGCTCACGGGAACTGCCGCAGCCGAAGTTATCGCCAGCGAGTAAGATTTGCGATTGCTTGGCGGCTTCGGTGTTTAAGATAAAGTCGGACTTAGGCGTGCCGTCGGCGTTGTAGCGCCAGTCGCAGAAGAGCGAGTCGCCGAGGCCTTCTTTGGAGATGGTCTTTAGGAATCGGGCGGGGATGATCTGGTCGGTGTCGATGTTATCGATGCCCATTTTGACCATCGGGCTGGTAAAGGCCGTGAATTTGTCCATGTTAGTTATTCCCCACTAAGGTGCGAACGTCGGTGACGACGCCGGTGATGGCGCTGGCGGCGGCAGTAAGTGGGCTCGCCAGGAAGGTGCGGCCGCCTTTGCCTTGCCGGCCTTCGAAGTTACGATTCGAAGTAGATACGCTGTATTGGCCCGGAGTAAGTTCATCGCCGTTCATGGCGATGCACATCGAACAGCCAGCTTCGCGCCACTCGGCGCCGGCGGCGCGGAAGATTTGGTCTAAGCCTTCGGCTTCGGCTTGGCGCTTGATCTCCATCGAACCCGGCACCACCATCATGCGGACGTTGGGCGAGACTTGGCGGCCTTTGACGACCGAGGCGGCGGCGCGTAAGTCACTGATGCGGGAGTTGGTGCAGCTACCGATGAAGACGACGTTGATCGGCTGGCCAGCTAGCGGCTTACCTGGTTCAAGGGCCATGTAAGCGAGGGCTTTGCGGAGCGATTCGCGCTCGTGGGGGTCACTTACTGAGCCCGGATCGGGCACTAAGCCATTAATGGAAATTCCCATGCCGGGGTTCGTGCCAAAAGTAATCATCGGTTCGAGCGTGTCGGCGTCGATCGAAATTTCGTGATCGTAAGTGGCACCCTCGTCGGTGGGTAACTGCTTCCAGCGCGCAACGGCGGCATCCCAGTCGGCGCCTTTGGGGGCGTACTGACGGCCGGCGAGGAATTGGTAAGTGGTGTCATCGGGTGCGATCAAACCGGCGCGGGCGCCAGCTTCGATCGACATGTTACAGACCGTCATGCGCTCTTCCATGGAGAGGGCGCGGATGGTGGAGCCGGTGAACTCGAAGACGCAGCCGGTGCCGCCGCCGATGCCGATCTTGGCGATCAAGGCGAGGATGATATCCTTGGCCGCGACGCCGGGGCGCAAAGTGCCCTCGACGCGGACGGCGTAGCCTTTGGAGGGCTTCTGCAAGAGGCACTGGGTGGCGAGCACATGCTCCACTTCGCTGGTGCCGATGCCGAAGGCGAGGGCGCCGAATGCGCCGTGGGTGGCAGTGTGGGAGTCGCCGCAGACGACGGTCATGCCGGGTTGGGTGAGTCCATATTCCGGCCCGATGACGTGGACGATGCCTTGGCGGTGATCCTGAAAGCCGAAGAAAGGAATGCCGAAGTCGGTGCAGTTCTTTTCGTGCTGCGCGACCTGGGCTTTGGCAATGGGGTCGAGGATGGGCAGGCTGCGCGGGGTGGTGGGTGTGGAATGGTCGACGGTGCCGAAGGTGAGGTCCGGCCGGCGGACCTTGAGGCCGCGGGCGCGCAGGCCACTGAAGGCCTGCGGGCTGGTAACTTCGTGGACTAAGTGCAGGTCGATATAGAGCAGGGCCGGGGCGGGCGGGGCTTGCGCCACGACGTGCGATTCCCAGATCTTTTCGATGATAGTTTTTGGCTTACTCATGGGTGCATCTTTCTTATACTTGAGACGGGGCTTACAGGGCCGCGCAAACCGCGTCGCCCACTTCAACCGTGGTCTTCGTGCCGCCTAAGTCGGCGGTCACTTCGCCAGTTTTTACTACTGGTTCCATGGCGCGGGTAATCGCCGCCGCTTCTTCTTTTAGGCCAAAGCTGTACTCCAGCATTGCGCCCACGCTGCCGATGGCGGCGAGCGGAT
>JBBQQS010000178.1:0-9495 GCA_038215525.1 Bryobacterales bacterium | reverse complement strand
AGGATAGGCCCCCGGCCTGTCTCTAGTAAAAACGATGCGCGAGACCATCATCATCGGCGGCGGCATCAGCGGCCTGACCGCGGCCTACACGCTTGCTAAAGCCGGCCGCACGGCCACGCTCATTGAAAGTGAACCCGCCCTGGGCGGCCTGCTGCAAACCAAGCAACTCGGTGGTTGCGTGATCGAAGGCGGGCCCGATAGCTTCCTCGCCGCCAAGCCCGCCGCCACCGCGCTGGTTAAAGAAGTCGGCCTCGGTGCTGACCTGATCGATTCAAACGACCACCAGCGCGTCACCTACATTCAGCGCCACGGCAGGATGGTCCCCATGCCCGATGGCCTGATGATGATGGTGCCCACCAAGCTCTGGCCCATGGTGACGACGCCCTTGCTCAGTTGGTCCACCAAAATCCGCATGGGCCTTGAGTACTTCCGCCGCCCCCCGGACGAAGACCTGCCCGAGCGCTCCGTCGCCGACTTTGTCCGCGACCATTACGGCCAGGAAGCCGTCGACTATCTGGCCGAGCCCTTGCTCTCCGGCGTCTACGGCGGCGACCCGGCGGACCTCTCCGTCAACAGCACCCTCACCCGCTTCGTCGAGCTCGAGAAGGAATACGGCAGCCTCACCCGCGGCACCCTCATGAGCCGTAAGCAGGCGCCGGCCCCCGCGGGCAGTCTCTTCAAGACCCTGAAGGGTGGCCTGCACGACTTAGTCCGCGCCCTCGAAGCCCGCATGTCCGGCGTCGAGCGCTTAGCCGGTAAGGCCGAACAGCTTCGCTACACCGCTGATGGCTACGAAATCCTAGTAAATGGCGAATGGCTCGCCACGAAGGACTTAGTGATTGCCACGCCCGCCTGGGCCGCCGCTGACTTACTCGCTGACTTAGACCCGCAGTTACACAACTTACTCCGTCAAGTGGACTATAGCTCTTCGATGACCGTCGCCGTGGGCTATTACGACCGCGACCTGGCACAGCCCCTTACCGGCTTCGGCTTCCTGGTGCCCGCCAAGGAGCGTCAGACCCTGGTTGCCTGCACCTTCGTCGGACGCAAGTTCCCGCACCGCACGCCCGAAGGCGTCTCGCTGCTGCGCTGCTTCCTGGGTGGCGCCGGCCGCGCTGGAGTGTTGAACGAGAGCGACGAGCAGATCCTGGCCGCCACGCGAGCCGATCTCCAACGCCTGCTGGGCATCACCGCGACCCCGGCCTTCCACAGCATCTCCCGCTGGCCACGCTCGATGGCCCAATACACCGTGGGCCACGCCCAACGCATGCGCGAAGTGGACGCCCGCGTTGCGCGTCACGCCGGCTTGCACCTGATCGGCAACGCTTACCGCGGCATCGGCATTCCCGATTGTATTCAGTTGGCCCGCGAAGCCACCGGGAAGATCCTCGCCTGACGCGCCGCGACTTCATCGCCGCCGCGGGCGTAGGTCTCGCCGGTTGTAGCCGCACCGAGCCTGGCGTCAATAGCTACGCCTTCGTCGCCAACAGCGAAGGCCGCGCCATCGCCGTCATTGACCTGGCCGTCTTCACCCTGGCCGGCCGCATCCCCCTCGCCGCCGACCCCACCGAAGTGCTCGCCTCGCCCGGCCGCCGTATCATTTATGCTCTCTCGGCCGCCGATGGCTTCCTGCACGAAGTGAACGTGGCCAAGCGCCAAGTTACCCGGCGCGTCGCCGTGGGTGTGGGCGCCCGCGGACTGCGCATCTCCAGCGACCAGGTCACCCTCTGCCTGGTCGCCAAACAACAGATGGTGATCGTGGGCCGTAAGAACCTCGACGTCCTGGCCCGCGTCAATTTGCCGGCCCTGCCCACCGACTTCGACGTGTCGCCCGAAACCCAACACGCTGTCTGCAGCCTGGCCAGCACCAACGAGATCGCCATCATCGATCTCGATACTCACCAACTCCTGCGCCGCGCCAAGCTCAGTTCCGCCGCCGGCACCTTGCGCTTCTTGAAAAGCGGCCAGTGGATCGTCGTCGGCTTACCCGCCGAGCGGATGCTGTCGGTGATCGACACTAAGACCGGCGGCCTCGTCGTGGACCTGCCGCTCGCCATTCGCCCCGACCGCTTCTGCTTCAGCGGCGACCTCGGCCAGCTCTTCGTCACCGGCGAAGGCGCTGACGCCGTGGCCATTGTCTACCCCTTCCAAAGCCAGGTCGCGGCGACCTTGCTAGCCGGCCATCGACCCGGCGCGATGGCCGCCAGCCGCAACCCTTCCTACCTCTTCGTCGCCAACCCCACCTCCAACTCGGTGACGGTAATCGACGTGCCGACGCAGCGGATCGTGGGCGCGGTGCCCGTGGGGCAGGGGCCGGCAAATATCATCGTCACGCCCGACGATCAGTTCGCCCTGGTGCTCAACCAATCCTCCGGTGACATGGCCGTGCTCAGCACCAGCCGGTTTACGAAGGTGATCCGGCGCGACCGCTCCGCCCCCTTATTTCACTTGATCCCCGTAGGCTCGGCGCCCGTTAGCGCGGCGATCGGAATGAGTACCTAAGATGGCCCTTTGCCCGCTTTGCCAACAGCGTCCCCCGCGACGAATTTGCCCGGCACTGAACAACCAGATTTGCGCCCGTTGTTGCGGTGAGGAGCGCGAGCGAACCATTCAGTGCCCCTGGGATTGCGAACACCTGATGGAGGCGCGAGCTCATGAACCGCGAAACCATTTGCCCGAGGCACTTCCGAACCGGGAGTTCCGCGTGGATGAATCGTTTATCCAAAAGAACTCCGGATTGGTGCAAACGTTGGTGAGCTCCGTCTACTTCTCCGCAGACGAAACGCAAGCCGTCGACCTGGATGTGCGGGAGGTGTTGCAGTCGATCATTGCCGAGCGCTTGGGAACGGTAGCCCCCTTAGAAAGAGAACCAGTGGAGAGGGAAACGGAGAAGCCGGTGCGGACGGCCGTCTTAGGCCGGATGGAGCGCTTCCAACTGGCAGCGAAGGCTGATGGGGTGCACTTCCCGGAGGAGGACATCACCATGGTCTTGGTCTTCTTGCAGCGTCAAGAGTATTTATTCAACAACCATCGGGCCTTGGGCCGGGCCTTTTTGCAGTTGTTGCAATTGCAGATCGTGTCCCACATGGCCTCGAGCGGCTTCGACATCGAGCGGTTAAAGTAAACGGAAGTTGACTTCGACGTAAGCCGAAACCGGGACGGCACGGCCGTCTTTCAAGCCCGGGCGGAAACGCCACTTCATGACGGCTTCAATGGCCTTCTCGTCGAGGCCGAGACCGAGCGGCCGCACCACGCGCAGATCGCGCGGGTTGCCCTTCTCATCGACGATCACCGAGAGCAGCACCGTGCCCTGGAACTTGGCCTTGCGGGCCTCTTCGGAGTACTCGGGCTCAACCTTCAGGATCACCGCCGGGGCCGAGACACCGCCGCCGATCTTATACGCGCCGCCGCCAGTGTTGCCGCCGGAACCGGCACCAAAGCCAGGTCCACCACCCGAACCGACACCGCCGCCGGGGCCGGATCCGATACCGCCGCCCGAGCCGGGCCCATTCGACGGCATCCTGACACCCGAAAGCGGGTTGCCCAGTACCGGCATGTCCACTTTGGGCAGCGACGCGTCGGGTTGAATGATAAGCGTGGGCTCCATCACGAGCTTCGGATTGGGGTTATTCACTACCACCATCGGAGGCGTGAACTGACGAGGCGCAATCCGGGGGAGCTTGCCTTTACTGGCCGGAGTGGGCGAACGGTCACCGCCGCCGCCACCGCCGCCCATCGTGTTTTTCTTTTGCGGCGCCGGCTTGTAGGGGGTCAAATCCGGCGCGATCAATGCCACGGAGTCCTTGGCCAGCTTCTGGATAGCGGGACTAGTGCCGAGGATCAGCAATGCCGTGATGATCAGGACGTGCAAACCGAGGGAGACAAAACGGGACCGGCCAACGTTTTCCGAGCCGCTCCAAATGTCCTTAACGGCCACGGGCTTCGAGGTGATTTCGAGTGGCGGCAGCTTAGGTGGATTGATGCTCTCTTTGAGGTTGCGAATGAAGGCCGTGAGCCAAGGTTCTGTATCTCGACCGCCCAGTGCGGCGGCAAGAGAATCCTCCAGATCCGCTGGCCGGTTTCCGGCGGCGACCGCCGAGTCAGTTTCGTTTTGCGAACTCGCAATACCGGGCATTCGTAATACCGTCCTACTGAACTGACGCTTCAAGGGCAGCGAAGGTTGCAAAACCATTGACCCGTCAAAGATTTTGCTCAGCTCGCACCGGGTCGCCATCCGGCACGACAGAATGGCAGCGCCCACAACCATTATCACACGATTATCTGGTTTCATTCCCGATCACGAAATCGATCCTTCGCCCACCCTCCACTGAACCATTGTCGGCGCAATCCTGACCTCACCCGGCGTAAGCATGTATACTCAGGAAGGCAAATGGACTTGGCCGATGGTGTCGGTGGCTTGGTTCGCGAGCATTAAGGAGAAGCATCACCCATGCGTGTTCATTTAATCAACCCGAGTGACATCTCATTCGGTATTGGCGTCATTACACCCCGTTGGCTTTTCGTCCTGGCGGCGGCGACGCCCCGAGTTTATGGCGATCCGGTGATTGTCGACGAGACCCTCGAAACCTTGATTCCAGAGACCATTGAGCCCGGCGACATCGTCGGCATTGGCATCCACACGGGCAATGCTCTGCGTGGGTTTGAAGTAGGCAAGATCGCTCGCGCCCGCGGCGCGTGGGTGATCTACGGCGGCGTCCACGCGACGCTCTATCCCGAAGAATGCGAAACCTTGGGCATGGCCCATTGCGTCGTCAGCGGCGATGGCGACATCATCTGGCGCAAAGTGATCGAGGCCTGCGTGGCCGGCACGATGGACAAGCGCTACGACGGCGGCCGCGTTAGCGGCGACGGCTTCGTCCCCGCGCGTTGGGATTTGCTGCCCAAGGGCAGCTACATGTGGGCTTCGGTGCAGACCGTGCGCGGATGCCCCAAGCATTGCTCGTTCTGCTCCGTCTGGCGCACCGACGGCCAGAAGCCCCGCCAACGCGAAGTGGACAAGGTGATCGGCGAGATCATCGACCTCCGCCGCGCCGGCTATCGCTTTATCGCCCTCGCCGACGACAATTTCTATCCCGTCACGCTCACTGACATTTCGCTCGCCGAAAAGCAGGGCAACACCGAACGGGTCGCCGAACTCAAGGGCTTGCGCGCCGAGCGCTTCGAGTTGATGGCCGCTTTGGCCAAACTGCCCTCCGACATGGTCTTCTTCACCCAGATCACCATGGAGGCGGCCGAGGACACCGACTTCCTGGACGCCATGCGCGAAGCTCGCATCAAGGGCGCCTTGGTCGGAGTCGAAAGCGTCACCGCTGAGGGTCTCAAGTCAGTCTTCAAAGAATTCAACGAAAGCGGCCCCGGCTTGGCCGCGCAACTGCAAACGTTCAAAAAGCACGGCGTGCACGTCCTGGGTTCCTTCATCTTCGGCCTCCAGTCTGACCGGCCGGACAGCTTCGCGGCTACCGCGGCCATGGCCAAGGAAGCCGACATCACCTTTGCGCAGTTCGTCATGATGACCCCCTTCCCCGGCACCGTCGACTTCGAGCGCTGGGAAAAGCGCCTTGGCGACGACGTCGAAAAGGTGGACGGCGTGCCGATCACCCGCTACTGGCTGATTCCGGCCGAGAAGCGCCCGAAGATGTTCACCCCGCACCCGACCATGAGTTCGGACGAGATCCGCGAGCGTACCCAAGGCGTTTGGGATTCTTTCTACAGCACGAAGGAAATCTGGAAGCGGGCGCATTGCGTGAAGTCGCTGAAGTCTCGAATTGCCTTTGTTCTGATTTCGAAGCTCTACCGGCAGATGTACGCCAACACCGGAATTTCCACCGACAGCGCCCGCCGGAAATCCGCTAACAATTGGGCTCGGTTGATGGTAAAACCGGCCCGGATGCTCTTCGTCGCCAAGCCCATGCCGGAGCTTGAGAAGCCGAAGCGCGAAGCTTCGCCGCTGACGGTATTGCAGTAGATCGCTAAATGGTCGGAAAAACGGGCGCTAGTCTTCGGACTCGCGCCCATCTTTTATTTACGCTTGTGACGAAAATGTGGCTGGATGAATCCGGCCGACCCTCCGTGGGTTCCGCGTGATACACTTTCGATCATGAGTGAGCCAAATCCAGGATTTGTGTGGGAGTTGATGACTGCCCACCAACGCTCCGCCGCGCTCAAGGCGGGCATTGAACTAGGCCTTTTCGCCGCCCTGGGCGACGGACCCGCCACCGCCCACGAACTCGCCACCCGCGCCGTGGTTCCCGAACGCGGCATGCGGATCCTGTGCGATTTTCTGACGATCATCGGGCTCATCGCCAAGCAGGATGGCCGTTACGCGCACACGCCCACCAGCGCCGTGTTTCTCGATCCCCGTTCACCCGCCAGCATGGCGCCGACCCTGCCGTTCCTGATGAACGACAAGATCATGACCGCGTCGCGCCACTTGACGCAAACTATTCGTAACGGTTACACCGCTCTCGAGGTGCCCTTGGCCGGCGAAGAGGTGATCGAGTGGGTTACTTTCGCCCGCACCATGCAACCGATGATGGCCGCGGCCGCCGAATATATTGCGGACGTCCTACTTACTGCCGGCTCGCCCGAAAAGGTACTCGATGTCGCCGCCAGCCATGGCTTATTCGGCTTCGCGATCGCCCGCCGCGCGCCCGCCTGCGAAGTAGTCGCGCTCGATTTTCCCAGCGTCCTCGAAGTAACTCAGGAGCATGCCCGCGCCGCCGGACTGAAAGTTACTTCGCTGCCCGGCAGCGCCTTCACCGCCGACCTTGGCGTGGGCTACGACGCCGTTCTCGTCACTAACCTTTTCCACCATTTCTCCATGGAAGATAATATCGCACTGATGCGGCGCTTCCACGCCGCCCTGCGCCCGGGTGGCCGCATGGCGGTACTCGAAATGATTCCGAACGAAGACCGCATTTCGCCTCCGGACCAAGCTTCTTTCTCCATGATGATGCTCACCAATACCCCTGGCGGCGACGCCTATTCGATGAGCGAATACCGCGAAATGCTCGACGCCTCCGGCTTCGGCGCTAGCCAACTTACCGATGTTCCCCAGTCCCCGCAGCGCTTACTGGTAGCGACTCGCTAATCGCGCCAACGCCTCTTCAGCCTGATTTAGGACGCTTCAAATGGGTTCACAAACCCGACCTCGAATGGACGAAAATCCTTCTTATTTCGCGTGGCTATAATGAGCCCGTTAGTGATGGCGACGGCCGCGATGAGTCCGTCCTCGCGAAGCTGAGAGGGTTTGCCGGACATGAGGCGCGCCAAGAGACGGAAGGCATCGGCGGTGACATCCAGCACCGTTACGGCTCTTTGTAAATCGTCGAGCCAACGTTCGATCTCGGCCGCTTTGGTGGGGTCCTGCTGGCGGGTGATCTCCACGCCCTGCTGCATCTCGGCAAAGGTGAGGGCGCACACCGCGAACCCCGCCGAGCCAATTCCTTCCAGCCACCGCACCACGCCCAAGTGTGGCTTCGGCTTGCGTAGCTCCGAAACGACATTGGTGTCCAGCAAATACCTCATTCGGTATCCATGCGCCAGCGTCCCGTTCCGCGTTTCGGCAGACGAAGATCGAATCGGGGTCCCGGCCCCAGCAGAACTTCCAACGCGGACCGCTTAGTTGCTTCCTGCAAGCGCTGCCATTCCGCAATCGGCACCAGACCCGCCGCCACCACCCCTCGCTTGGTAACCACTTGCGGCCCTTGCGCCAGGGTCGTCGCGAGCAACTCGCTAAAGCGAGCCTTGGCGTCCTGCACAGCTCATTTGGTCATTTGGTCACTCCGATCTACCTAGTTATCACACTAGTCAGATCGATAGCTTCGCTCCGAACTTGACGTTGGTTGTGGCGTTCTAAAAGGGTGGCCGGCCTTTGTGTCGATGCGGCTTTCGGGCTTTCCGTTTTCTCGCCTTCTGGCTTTGGGGGTGACGAAACGAACCCGGGAGTGGTTGATTCTAGAGTTGTTTCTACAGGGGCGGGCTCGATTTTGGGGGCTTGGGCGAGGGCCTGGCGGGTACGGTGGAAGTTGGTCTGGATTTCGCGGGAGTAGCGGAAGTAGTTGCGGAGGAGGTGATTGTGGGGATCGCCGGGGTGGGGCGCAAGGGTGAGCGCAAGGCCGGCGTAAGGATTTTCGGCGAGGGCGCTTTGGGTGGGGAGGCCTTGGGCTTGGAGGTCGTGGATGACCTTTTTGAGGAGGACCTCTTGGAGGCCGATTTCGACCTGCTGGGAGCGGAGGGTGCGCCAGGCGTGGGTGGCGAGTTGGGTGACCAAGTAGCGTTGGTAAGTGGTTTGGGGGGCGAAGTCCTGAAGGAAGCCATCGCGGAGAGCTTCGAAGTCGGCGGCGGATTCGAAGGAGAGGACGGGGAGTTTGGCGGTGAGCCCGTGGGTGACGGCGTTGAGGCGGGAATTGGCTTTGCCGGAGGGGGTCCGGGGGCCGGTGGATTTCTGGGCGTTGCGCTGGTAGGCGGCGCGTTGCGCTTCGGTGATGGGTCTTGGCATGGTTTTAGGGTGGCATGGGGTGGGTGGATTTTTATTTTTTGGGCGGGGCGGGTTTGGCGGTAAGGCCTTATTGTGGTAGGGTTTAGGGAAATTTCGAATTGTTGTGATTGGAGAAACATCGCGTCACCGTTTTGGTACAGAAAATGCGATTTCCGCTAGGCTAAAAGAATCACAAGGAGCGTCCGACATGGAAGTGAACTTTGCGCCCGAGAAGCTCAACGACCTAGCGGCGCAGAGCGGTCGCGGGACCGCAGCCACGCTAGTCCAGGATGTGGTGGAGGGATACTTCGAGGAACTCCGCCAGACACGGCAGATGCTCGATGGCCGGTATGACGACCTTAAAGGCGGCAGCGTTAAGCCGATCGACGGCGAGGAGTTTTTCGAAAGCCTCCGCCTCCGTGAGGACGAACTGCTCAAGCGACCCTCGGCTCAGTAACCGTGGAGAGGGGGTTTGCCCTTCATCCGCTTGCGGCGCAAGACATTTCCGACATTTGGGAGTACATTGGGCACTTTGGGACAGTCTGCCATGTTCGGGATGGCCGGGGGCCGGCCACGGAAGGGCATGAAAGTGCTCGTTGACGAGGACTTTCGAGAGTGAGCCCACTGCACCCGGCGCGCGAAATGACGGTAAAAAGTTTACTTGGTGTCGATTTTGAAAACGCTTTCGGCATCGACCTGGAGGATTTAGTGCCACCCACTTGATGCGTTTTACCGCAAATGCGGGCATTTGGGATCCACTTTGCGGGTGATGGCGGGTCATGCCAGAGTGTCCTGCTATGCCGTCCTGCTATGCCGTCCCCCTCCCACTTCCGGGTTTGGCTTTTGGAACTAACCTCTTGAAAACAAGGAAGTATTCGAGGCACTTAGTCGAGATCGGTGTACGAGGGTCTGTGACACCGATCTCTTAGAACAGAGGTCCATACCGGCGTCTTCGTCGGGCCCGTGGGCGTACTTCGGCAGGACGGCTGCCGGGT
>JBBQQS010000177.1:0-9526 GCA_038215525.1 Bryobacterales bacterium | reverse complement strand
AGCGGCAGTTTTCTCGAGGAAGACCGTTGAAGGATGTATCTCGACTCTGCTTACATCGTCAAATACTATGTCAACGAACCTGACGCCGATGCGGCGCGCCGGGTAATCCGGGAAGCCTCCCACATCTGCTCTTCCGCGCTGGCGCGAATCGAAGTGACGTGTGTTTTTCATCGGCATGTGCGCGAAGGCTCACTGACGCCAGCGCAAGGTTACGAGTTGATCGATCTATTTCACGCGCATGCCGATGCCGGTCTGTGGAGCCTCATCCCGGTGAGCGACGGGGTGCTCAGTGCCACGTCCACCCTCATCCGCGGCTTGCCCCGTAGCGTGCCCCTGCGCGCCGGTGATGCGATTCATTTAGCGAGTGCGCTCGAGGCGAGAGAAACCGAAATCTGGACCACGGATCGCCATTTGCTGGCCGCCACCGCATATGTCGGCTTGTCGGGCTGCCGCATGTAAGCCATTTGTTGGCGCGGCGCGTCGGTATGGGTTAAGACTACAGGCGTTTGATCACTTGCCCGTAGTCGTCTGCGCCAACCCTTACTTCGTCCAATCTTCGATCCAACGGGCAAAGGTACTTTCTGGTCGATGAGGTTGAGCCCATCTGCAAACAAGAGCAGGTTACCGTCGGGCGTTGAAGAGTCGATGGCAGAGAAGGTGCCACAACCCCAGTCGCAAATCGGGAATGTGCGTCGCGACGATTCGTATCCGACCAGGTCAATCCATGGCTGGTCATCGCGCCACGCTAAGAAGAGGTCGGGCAGAGGTAAGTAAACTCCTTCGTCGGTCATTCCTCCTTTTAAGCCATCGATGCCGTATCCCGGGCCAATTCCTTCATTCGCTACTTCGGTCCACAGACGTGCCAGCAGATTGGGAATGGCAAATCCGAATCGCTTTTTGGCGTCCGCCAAGGTGCGGTCCGAAGCCGGCTTGAAGAGAGGGGCAGGATCCGAGTAGCCGGGCCAACCGGCAGCCATGGTGACTCGGCGGGGATGGCTCGCTAGTTCCCGAACTTTGCTTAGGATTTCGTCTTCCGTCACGTTCAAAGATCGTTCGATGCGATCTTATCCATTAGAAGGTGTCGGCACATTTTTGAAGATGATAAGTTGCCGAAAAACGCTTGGGACTAAGCCCGCTGGATCCGCCGCAAAGTATAAGCCTCCGGAGACAGGCTCTCCTTCTCAAGCCGCTTCCAATCGTCGCTCACGTGGATCAGCTTCCCGCTGATGTGGTTCGAGCGCTCGGAGATCAGGAAGGCGACGAGTTGAATCTGCTTCTCCGGCACGATACCGCCGCTTTGCCGCACCTGTTGCGCGTCCTCTTGCTCGCGCCAGCCAGCACCTTCGCCGGCACGCAGAATCTCATCCGTCATGCTCGTATAGGCCGCCCCCGGTGCCATGCAGTTCACTTGCACGTTGTGCTCCGCCACTTCATCCGCCAGGCTCTCAGCGAAACGGACGAGGGCCGTCTTGGCCGCCGCGTAGGCCGTAAAATTCGGTCGCGGCTTGGTGGCCCCGCCGCCGGTGATCAGCAACAGCTTGCCTTGTTTAGCCGCCAGCATCCCCGGCAGCGCCGCCCGGCAGGTATGCATCACGCCAATCAGATTGGTGTCGATAGTCTCCGCCCACGCCTGGGGGTCGCTTTCCGAAAAGGGCCCGATCGGCCCTTGGATCGCCGCCGCGCAGATGACGGCATCCAGCCGGCCAAAGTGGGCACGCATGCGGTCGATCGCGGCGGCCGTCTGTTCGTAATCCCGCACATCGGCCCGAATCCGCAGCGACGTCCCCCCGGCGTGCTCAATCTCCAAAGCGGCTAAATCGAGCTCGGCTTTACTGCGCGCCAGCAGCCCCACCCGGGCTCCCAATTGCGCCAACCCGATCGCCAAACGCTTGCCAATGCCTCGGCCCGCGCCCGTGATGAGGATGCCCGAATCCTGAATGCTGGATGTTTGCAACACCTTGCAGTGTATCCTCCTTAGCCACTTTACCCAAATGCCCTTACCCAAATGCCGCCAATAGGCTATTCTTAAATATTGTGAGATTATTTCCGTAATGCGAGCCCCAAGCTCGCTTGAATTTGCCTAGGAGGGCAATGAGCAAAGAAGATTGTATTGAAGTGACCGGCACGGTGGTGGAAAAATTCCCCAGTGGGCTCTTTAGCGTCCAATTGGATCAGGAACGCATCGTTCTGGCGCACCTCGCCGGCAAGCTGCGCCGCAACCGCATTCGTGTCCTCGCCGGTGACCGCGTCACCATGGAACTCTCCCCCTACGATCTCACCAAAGGTCGTATTACCTACCGCCACAAGTAAAAAACAATAGACCGTGTCTAACGAAATCATCCGGCCGAAGCGCGTTCTCGTGTTGTTCGGCACCAGGCCTGAGGCCATCAAACTGTGCCCCGTCATCCGTGACCTCCAATCGCGGCCGGAAGACTTTGAAGTCCGGGTTTGCGTCACCGCGCAACACCGCGAAATGCTCGACTCTGTGTTAAGCGTCTTCGAGGTGGAACCCAACTACGACCTCGACACGATGCAGCCGGGCCAATCGCTTACCGCGTCGACGGCCCGCATTCTGGCCGGCCTCGAGCGCGTAATGCTCGACTTTTTGCCCGAACTGGTGATCGTGCAAGGCGATACGACGTCCACCTTCTGCGGCGCCTTGGCGTCCTTTTATCAACGAGTTCCCGTCGCCCACATTGAGGCCGGCCTGCGCACCTTCGACCTTTGGCAGCCTTTTCCCGAAGAGATGAACCGCGTGGTGACCACGCGCTTGTCCGCCCTGCACTTCGCCGCCACCGACCGCGGCCGTAACAACCTGCTGGCCGAAGGCGTCCCCGAAAAATACGTCCACATTACCGGCAACACCGGCGTCGATGCCCTGCTCTTCGTCCGCGATCAGATCCTAAGCGGCGAACTCATCCCCTTCCACTCCTTCGAAGCCCCCGATGGCCGCCGCCTCGTCCTCGTCACCATGCACCGCCGTGAGAGCTTCGGCGACGCCCAACTCAAGGTCTGCCGCGCGCTGCGCAAGATCGCCGCCCGTGACGATGTGCACATGATCCTGCCCGTCCACCCGAACCCTAGTGTCGAGGCCGTCGTCAGAGAAAATTTGGGTGGCCAACCCAACATTCAGCTGATCGAACCCCTCGACTACGTCTCCTTCGTCGACCTGCTCCGCCGTTGCCACTTCGTGATCACCGATTCGGGCGGCGTTCAGGAAGAGGGCCCCAGTCTTGGTAAGCCGATTCTCGTGCTTCGGGACAAAACCGAGCGCCCCGAAGCCATCGACGCCGGAACGGTACAGTTGGTGGGGACCGATGAAAAACGCATCGTTCGCCAATGTACACGGCTGCTCGATTCGCCCTCGGAATACGTCCGGCGAAGTTTCGTTCACAACCCTTACGGAGATGGCCACGCCAGCCCCCGGATTTCGACCGCAATCCAATCATTCTTAAAGACTTAAAGTTTCAAGTTTTTTTCGAAAAAGGGCCGGAAATGGCCCCGGTACCCCCCTGTTTTTTGGTCCTCGTTCTCTATACTGGGGGCAAGAGAAGGAGGACTTTGCGTCTTGAAGACCACATCCATCAATTCCCGCCGCCGGAGCCCGTCTGGGCTGCCACCGAACCTCAACGACCGTGACCTGGCCCATGAGCTTCGTCTCCGCCTGATTGGCCAGGAGGCGGCCATCGACGCCATCGTCCCCTATGTGACGATGTTCCAGGCCGGCCTCTCCCCAGAAGGCCGCCCCGCAGGCGTGTTTCTCTTGCTCGGGCCATCCGGCACCGGCAAGACCCGCACTGTGGAGGCCCTCGCCGAGGTCCTGCATGGCAGCGAGAAGTCCGTACTCAAGATCGATTGCGGAGAATACCAGATGGACCACGAGGTGGCCAAACTCATCGGTGCCCCGCCCGGCTATCTCGGCCATCGCGAAACCCAGCCGCTGCTCACCCAGTTCCGGCTGAGTTCCGTGGCCACCGAGCACACGCCGTTGTCGATCATCCTGTTCGATGAAGTGGAAAAGGCCGCGCCGTCGCTCAACCGGCTACTGCTGGGCGTGCTCGACAAAGGCGTCCTGCGACTCGGCGACAACACCAGCGTCACCTTTGAGAACTCCATCATCTTCATGACGAGCAACCTCGGTGCTGCTGCCATGATGAGGGAACTGGGCGCCGGCTTTGGCTTCGGACGGGGCACGAGCGCCCTCTCCACCGCCGAAACTGAGGACCGGTCGCGGAAACTCGCGGCCATCGCCGACAACGCCGTCCGCAAGGCCTTCGCGCCCGAGTTCATCAACCGGCTCGATTCCACGGTTACCTACGAGCCGCTTTCGAAGGCCGCCTTGGAGCAGATCCTGGACCTGCAGCTCGCCCGCCTCGATGCCCACATCCGCAGCCGCATGGGCCTGCGTAGCTTTAACATTGAGGTCCGGCCCGAAGCCCGCGCCCACCTTTTGGAGCGCGGCATCAGCGACCAATTCGGGGCGCGGGAGCTCAAACGGACCATCCACCGGCAGATTCTGCAGCCCCTGGCGAGCTTCATCCTAGCCGGCCGCATCCGCCCCGCCAGCTACGTCCGCATCTCGCTGAGCGAATCGGGAGACTCGCTCAGCTTCACCCAACGCCTCTACGACCCCGCCGCCTAAGCGGGGGTCGTAAAGTAAGGACCAGCCCCCCGGCCGGTCCTTTTGCTAAGGGTTTAGGATTGAGATCGGGTTTAGGATTGAGATCGACTCAATCCTAACTCCCTTTTTTACAATAGCTTACAGCCAAGTATGCATTCGCTAACCGGCGTCCAGACAAAGCAAGTAGCTTAGAATCAATTACTTAGCCACTTGATCCCTTGTAACTCATTCATTCTGAGGCACTTATTTTCGTCCCATTTCCCGGTAGATCCGCCGCTGCTCCTTATGAATCGCCTTCCAGCGTTGCTTCTGCTCGGCCTGCGCCTCCGGGTCGGACGACCGGTCTAGATGGGCGATCTCGCGCTCCAGCTTCTGGAAGCTGCCCCACCTACCCCCATCCAGCCGCCCACCCTCGAGAGCCTGACGCACCGCGCAGCCGGGCTCCGTCTGGTGGCGGCAATCGCCGAAGCGGCACTGGGCCGCCAGCGCCGCCACATCGGCAAAGGTATGGTCGAGTGCCTCCGGAGCGTTCCACAATTGCAACTCGCGCAAGCCCGGAACGTCCATCAGCAGCCAGCCCAGGTCCAGCGCGATCAACTCGCGGTGCGTCGTCGTATGCCGCCCGCGCGAGTCATGCTCCCGCACCGGCTGCGTCCTCATCGCCTCGTAGCCACGCAGGCGATTGGCCAAGGTCGACTTGCCCGCGCCCGAGGACCCCAGCAGCACGGCCGTCTCGCCCGGCTCCACCTGGCTCAGCAACGCCCCCAAACCGGCACCGGTTAAAGCGCTCAACGCCACCACGGGCGCCAAACGCTCGCAAGCCCGGCAGCGCTCGTCGAGGTCCTCACCCAGGTCCACCTTGTTCAGCACGATCACCGGCCGCGCCCCACTCACCGTCGTCAGGTACAAGTAGCGCTCGAGCCGCCGCGGATTGTAGTCGTGGTCCAAGCCCATCACCAGAAAGGCGACATCGGCATTGGCCGCGATCACCTGCGGCCGCATCGCCTCCCCCGGTTCGCGCCGCAGGAAAGCCGTCCGCCGCTGCAGCACGGCTTCGATCCGGCCCTCAGGCGATAAGGCGACCCAATCGCCCGTCACGGGCCAGTCGCCGCCCAGCCGCAGCTTCCCGCTCGGCACGGCGGCGAGTTCCCCCGCCGCGGTCCACACCTCAAAACTCTCCCGGTGCGCGATCCTTACCCGCCCCGGCAGCAAAGCATCGGCGAATGGCGCAAACACGCCATCCCAATAGGCATTCCAGCCCAAATTTTCGAAATTCATTGGAAAATGTCCTCAAGAGATTCGCAGGAAGGAAAATGACGACACTTCGGGCGCGAGCGCGAGCGCCCAGTGCAGTCGGAGCGAAATTAGCCGAGGACAATGGTGGACAAAGGCAAATTGTAGGATAACAAATCATGAGCGAAGAACATCAACAACGCGTACGGCGCATCTGCGAGAGTCTTCCGGGCACCACCGAGAAGCTGTCCCACGGCGAGCCCACTTTCTTTATCAAAAAGAAGGTCTACTGCATGTTCGCCAATAACCACCACGGCGACGGCCACGTCGCCGTTTGGATCCCGGTCGAGCCCGGCGCGCAGGCGATTCTCATCCAGAGCGACCCTCGCGCCTACTTCCGCCCGCCCTATGTCGGCGTCAAAGGCTGGGTCGGCGTAGAATTGAGCGAGGTGAGCGACGAGGACCTCGCCGTCCACCTGCACGAAGCCTACACTCTGATCGCGAAACCAAAAAGCCTTAAGAATCAACAACTCCCCGGTTCGTTTCGTCACTGATATATACTCACCCTAACTTCTATGAACACCCTCTTCTGGCTCACCCTCCCGCTGCTGGCCGCCCCTCTCCAAGCCGCCAGCGAAGCTGAACTGCAGGACCCCGCCGGCAAATTCACTGTCCGCTACGCCGTGGAAGCCCCGGCCCACAGCGGTTTAACCGGCGACCCGCGCCAGCAACTCGGCCTGATTCTCTGCTTCCCGGAGCATGACCGTCCCACGGCCGACGAAATCCTCCCGGTCCGCGAGTCGCTCCGCCGCCAAGGCCTCGCCGATGGCTATGTCCTCATCGGCATCCATCCCCAAGCCCAGAAATTCGGCGACGCCGACCATGAGCCCATCCGCCAGATGATCGCCTGGGCCCGCAAGACTTATCCCATCAACCCCCGCCGCATTTACATGTACGGCAAAGGTGAAGGTGCGAAGATCTCCGGCGAGTTCGGCACCCAGAACGCCACCCTCATTGCCGCCGCCGTCACTTACAGTTGGGGCTGGTGGAAGATCCCGTCTGAACTGACTCCCGCTACCGTTCACCCGCCCACTTACTATACGGTCCTCGGCATGCGTGACCTACTCACCCACATCCAAACGGTGCGCGATACTTACAGCCGCATGAATACCAAAGGCCTGCCGATGATCTATCGCGAATTCGACGAACTAGGGGCCCGCACTTACCACCCGCCGAGTAACGACGATGGCCTCGCCTTCGCCACTCGCCTCCGCAACAAGAATCTGCCGCTGTCTGCCGAAGAGGCTCACTTACTCAAAACCTTCAAGCCCGTGGTGGCTCAGGGTTACTTCAAGGAACTCGCCTTAGTCGGCGGCGCGGAAGCCGGCGTTATGGTCCAGAAACTACTCACGCACTCCGACGCACAGCTTCGCGCCGCCGCCGCTGAAACCTGCTCGCAGGCGATCTTCGACGAAGCCACCGTCGCCGGCCTCGCCAAGACTCTCGTCGATAGCGAACCCAAGGTCCGCGCGGCCACGCTCAAAACTCTCGCGATGCTGGCCAACTGGCGCTCGCAGGAAGCGCAACGGATCCTGATCAACTACGTCAAGAACCCGCAGAGCCCCACTGATCGCTTGAGCGCCATCGACGCCATTGGCTACGCCGTTCGCTTCCAAGTAAAAGGCGTTCGTCAAGATCCCGCGCTCTTCGCCGCCCTGATCGACTTAGTCCAGGACAAAGACGAAGAGGCCCGCACGATGGCTAACAATATCCTGGCGCCGATCCGCGATAAAGACTTCCGCGGCGACGGCGGGCGTCCCGAAGCCAAAGCGCCTGCTGGCGGCTGGCCGGCCTGGCTCGCCGAAATTACCGCCCAAAAGCGCGGGTACTTAGCGGACTATGATGCCTGCAATGCCACCCCACTTACTGACGCGCTCGCCGTCTACTGCGAAGGCAAGGGCAATTTCGCCAAGACCAAACAAGCCGCCGAAATGGGCTACGCTCCAGCCCAAGCCATGCTCGGGATGATGTACGCCAACGGCACCGGAGTGCAGCAGGACTACGCGGAAGCCGGCAACTGGTGGGCTAAGGCCGCCGCCGCCGGATATGCGCTCGCCGCGCAAAACTTGGCTCGCGTGCCCGGCCGCCCCCGTCCGCAAGTAAAATAAAAGCCATGACGCCTCCATTCCAGCTACGACGTCGCGACCTGCTCTTCGGTGTGCCCGCGCTCGCCCTCGCCGCGCCCCCGGCCCGCCCCAAGATCGCCGCCATCTGCACTGTCTATTTCAAACACTCCCACTCGCAGCATATCGTCGACCGCTTCCTCGAAGGTTACGGCTGGAATGGTACGCACCACCACCCCGAAATGGACCTAGTTTCGATTTACGTCGACCAGATCGGTAAGACGGATTTCTCCAAGGACCGCGCGGCCCGCTTTCCGCAAATGAAGATGTACCCCTCCATCGCTGAAGCACTTACTACTGGCGGCAGTAAGTTGGCGGTGGACGGCGTTTTGCTCATCGGCGAGCACGGCGAATATCCGAAGACCGAAAAAGGCCAGGTGAAGTACCCGCGCTACGAGTTCTTCAACGAAATTACCAAGGTCTATACGGCAAGTAACCGCGTCGCGCCCATCTTCAACGACAAACATCTTTCCTGGAATTGGGCCTGGGCCCAGGAGATGTACGACACGGCGCAGAAAATGAAGATCCCCTTCATGTCCGGCTCCAGCTTGCCGGTAACTTGGCGCACTCCTTCGGTTGAGATGCCGCTCAATTCCAAAATCGAGGAAGCCGTCTGCGTTGGTTATGGTGGCGTGGATAGTTACGATTTCCATGCCCTTGAAACCCTGCAATGCATGGTGGAGCGCCGCAAAGGCGGTGAAACCGGCGTGAAGTGGCTGCAGGCTTACCGGGGCGATCAATTTTGGCAGGCCATGAAAGAGGGCCTTTGGTCGCGTCACCTGATGAATGCCGCGCTTTGCCGCAGCCACACCCTGAAGCCAGCCCGCCCCGGCTTCAACAATATCTTCCCCAGCGACGACGACCTGAAGAAACTCGTCCGGAACCCGGTCGCCTATCATTACCAGCACACCGACGGACTCAAGTCGACCATGATCCTCTTTAGTGGCTTGGTGGAAGACTTCAACTTCGCCGCCCGCCTCACTGGGCAGAAGAAACCTTTCTCCACCCAGATGTATCTGCCCATGCCCCCGGCCCGCACTTCGCTCGCCAATTTCTTCTCGCCCCTTTCGAATAGCGCGGAAAAGATGTTCCTCTCCGGCAAACCCACTTATCCCGTGGAACGCACCTTACTCACCACCGGACTTACCGCCGCCGGCGTCGATAGCTTATTCGCCGGGCAGAAACGGCTCGACACGCCGCATTTAGCGCGGATCCAATACCAAGCCACCAAAGAATCGACCTTCTGGAGAACCTAAGTGCCTAAGCGTGTTGCCGTAATTACCACCCTCTATAAGTACCTTTCGCACGCCCAGCACATGGGCGACCGTTTTCTCGTCGGCTATCCGCGCGAAGGCGAATGGCATAAGCCGGACGTCCAAATCGTCTCCCTCTATACTGACCAGAAGCCCGCCGGTGACCCCGCCAGCGGCGGCGACCAAAGTTACGTCCGCGCCAAAGAGTTCGGCTTCACGGTCTACAACACCATCGC
>JBBQQS010000176.1:0-9724 GCA_038215525.1 Bryobacterales bacterium | reverse complement strand
TTACGGGTGGATGGAGGTGCAACAGTAAATAACCAGTTGATGCAAATCCAATCCGATCTTTTACAGGTGAATGTGGCCCCGGCAACTCCACCGCCCCCTCCACCCACGGCAAGTGGACCATTGTCGGCGTCAAGAGCGAAGGCGTCACGCCCGGCTTCCGCATGCTGGACGCGGACAATCGCCAATACTTTGTGAAGTTCGATCCGCTGTCGAATCCGGAAATGGCCACGGCTGCCGATCGCATCAGTTCGAAGATCTTCTACGCCATGGGCTACCACGTGCCGCAAAATTACCTCATCTACTTCAAGGAAGATCAGCTCCAATTGGGCGAAGATGTCGAAGTGGCCAACGCCGCCGGCAAGAAACGCAAGATGACCTTGCGCGACCTTTACGAGATTTTGCTGAAGGTTCCCAAGACGGCCGACGGCCGATACCGCGGCACGGCGTCGCTATCTTTGCCCGGCAAGCCCATCGGGCCGCCGCGCTACTTCGGCAGCCGCACGGACGACCCCAACGACGTGGTGCCCCACGAGCATCGCCGCGATCAACGCGCCTTGCAGGTCTTCTGCGCCTGGCTCGGCCACGAAGACTCGCGCGCCATCAATAACATCGACATCACGCTGCAACAGGACGGCATCCGCTTCATCCGGCACTACCTGCTCGATTTCGGCTCCACCTTAGGTAGCGCCAGCACCAAGGCCAATAGCGTCCGCTCCGGCTTGCCTTTCTTCTCCTGGTCCGAATCGGCGAAGAACTTCTTCTCGCTCGGGCTGCACGTCTCTTACGTCGATTTCGCCAAATACCCTAATCTGCCGTCGGTCGGCCGCTTCGAAGCGAAGACCTTCGATCCGGAGCGCTGGGTGCCCGAGTATCCCAATCCGGCCTTCCGCAATGCCCTGCCCGATGACGAATTCTGGGCCGCCAAGCAAGTGATGTCCCTGAAGGACGCCGACCTGAAAGCGATCGTCGAGACGGGCGAATATAGTGACCCTCGCGCGGCCGAATGGGTGACCCAAACCCTCATCGCCCGCCGCGATAAGATCGGCAAGGCCTTCTTCTCCACGGTGCTGCCGCTCGATCGATTTGCCGCGCGCGATGGCCAATTAGCCTGGGAAGATGTTAGTGGCGCGGCCGGGGCCGTTACCGTGCGGTGGCATTACTTCGACAACCAATCCGAACAACGCACGGCCATCCCCAGCGCCACCACCGCGCAGATACCCGCCTTTAATTCTACCGGCTACTTAATCGCGGAACTCACTCGCGCGTCGCAACCGAAGCAGAAAGTCTTGGTCTATCTGCGCCGCCGGGAAGGCACGCCGATCGTCGGTGTGGAGCGTACCTGGTGACACCCCGCGAACAGTTGCAGTCGCAGCCCGAACTGCGTTCGCATCGCTCATTTCCTTCGTTCTCGCAAGTCGGCGCGAAACCGCGCAGTGCCCTGGAGAAATTCCTCTCGATCTTTGCCGACATTCGCGCCGGCGAAGGGGCGACCACGATTCTGCTGACGTTGAATGTCTTTCTACTGTTGGGTGGCTACTACTTACTCAAAACCGCCCGTGAGTCGCTGATTTTAAGCGAAGGTGGCGCGCAGATCAAGAGTTACTCCTCCGCGCTGCAGGCGATTCTGTTGCTGTTTGTGGTGCCGGCTTATGGCTGGGTGGCTTCCCGCGTCGAAAGAGTGCGGCTGGTTACCGGAGTAATGTTGTTTTTCGCGCTGCATCTAGCGCTGTTTTTTCTAGCCGGACGGCAAGGCGCACGCGAGGGGATCGCGTTTTTTGTCTGGGTGGGGATCTTCAATGTCTTCGTGATTTCGCAGGTCTGGGCCTTTGCGAACGACTTATTCACCGAATCCCAAGGTAAGCGCTTATTCCCCTTTATCGGCATCGGCAGTTCGTTGGGCGCTTGGCTTGGCGCGCAAGCGGCGGGCCAAATTGTGAAAGGCTCTGACCCTTATTTTCTGATGTTACTCGGCGCGGGCGTGCTGTTAGTCTGCGCCGCCCTGGTCTACGCCGTCGATCGCTTGGAAGCCTCCCGGGCCGACCAAGCTTGGACGGCGGCCGCCGAGAAACCCCTCGGCAGCAGTGGTGGCTTTCAATTGGTACTCTCCGATACCTACCTCCGCTGGATTGCCATCCTGATGGTGCTGCTAAACGTGGTGAATAGTTCGGGCGAGTATCTGCTCGGCAACCTGGTGGTCGAGGCCGCCAAAGCCGCCACCGCTGGCGCAGCGAATCAAGGCGCGGCGATGAAGCAGTATATTGGGGCTTTTTATGGCGAGTTTTTCGGCTGGGTAAATCTAGCCGGCGCCATTCTTCAGGCATTTTTCGTTTCCCGGCTGTTTCGCTTTATGGGAGTGCGCGGCGCATTATTTATCCTGCCGGTAATTGCCCTAATGAGTTACAGTATCCTGGCCTTAGTGCCACTACTCAGCGTAGTCCGTGTGGCCAAGACCTTCGAAAACGCTACCGACTATTCGATTCAGAACACGGCTCGCCAAGCGCTCTTCCTGCCGACTTCGCGAGAAGCGAAGTATAAGGCCAAAGCGGCCATCGACACTTTCTTTATGCGGTCCGGCGATGTGCTGCAGGCGGGCATTGTTTACTTGGGCTCCGAAGTACTGAAGCTGTCCACCCCGCAATTTGCCTGGATCAACGTTGGCCTCACCTGCGTCTGGCTGTGGGTTGTGGCGCAGATTGCGGCGGAGCACCGCCGGCGGGCGTTCTAATATGTTGCTGCTCACCCTGCTGGCCACCTTTGCGCAGGCCGCTTTTGTCACCGAGCCCTATCTGCAGTTGGGACCGCATCCGGCGCCCGACCGGCTCAGCATCGTCTGGCACGCGCCCGATACCGCGGCCACCTGGGCCCTCGAGCATCAATCCTCCGGCGGCGCTTGGCGCGCCGCCCAATCGCTGGACAATCGCCGGGTCGCGCTGCGGGGCACGACGCCGTTCCGCCTCTACGAAGCACACCTCGACCAACTCTCGCCCGGCGCCGAATTCGACTACCGCGTCCTGCGCAATGGTACGCCCGTGTTCACCGCCCGCGGCAAAGCGATCGCCCCGCCCCAGGCCACGGCCCGCTTCGCCGTCACCGGCGACCCCGGCGCCGGCAGCGCGGGGCAACGCCAAGTGGCCTATCAACTCCATCGAACCCACCCCGACGCCGTCATCGTGCCCGGCGACATCGTCTACCCCAATGGCCGCCTGAAACATTACTTCAGCAAATGGTTTCCCATCTTCAACTCACCGCAGGCTCCCGTCTTTCGCTCGCGGATCAGCGCCGCCTCCCCCGGCAACCATGACTTTGAGGAGTGCGCCAACCTATCGCAACCCGATTGCCTCGCCTACTTCCACGTCTGGAGCACCCCCCTCAACGGCCCGGCGAACAACGTCGTCGCCCTCGAAGGTCCCTCCGCGGATCGCCAAGCCTTCACCGATCTTGCCGGGGCCAGATTCCCCCGTGCCGCCAACTACTCCTTCGACTTCGGCCCCGTCCACTGGACCATCCTCGACTCCAACCACGTCATGGACTGGACCCGCCCCGACCTCCGACAATGGCTCGAAAACGACCTGGCCCAAGCTCGCACCCCCTGGAAGTTCGTCGTCTTCCACCATGCGCCCTTCCACTCCTCCAGCAAACACGCCGAGCACCAGCGCCTGCGCGTCCTCGCCCCCATCTTCGAAGCCCAAGGCGTCGCCATCGTGTTCTCCGGCCACGTCCACAACTACCAGCGCACCCATCCGATTCGCTTCCAGGCCGACCCCTACCCCACGCCGCTGGGTGCTCAACAGCGCATCCTCACCGGAGCCGGCGGAGCGGGCCTGGTGGATGGATCGCAAACCGCTCGCCCGAAGAGCTGGCTCCCCTTCACGGCGCGTTTCGAAGCCCGTCAACACTCCTTCACCCAAATCGACGCAGACTCACAAATACTGCGCATCCGCCAAATTGCTGCCGATGGCCGTGAGCTGGATTCCTTCGAGATCTCGCGTTAGTAAGAAAGAGCCTCAGGAATCTTTTTTAATGGAAGCTGTATCCTATCTATATGGGTCAATCGAAGGTGAACCTATGCCCGTAGTTCAAGCGGCAAGTACGCCCAACGCCGCCGGCGCGGGCGTGGGCAAGCTGCGCTTTATTATGCCGCCGGAGTTGGTGAACCAAGCCGCCACGCGCCTCTGCTGGATGTCGAACCTTTTCGCCATCACCACCGTCGCGATGATCGTGCTGGACGGTTACCTTCAGCCCGAAGTGCGCGCGGCGCTCGCCCAACCCTTGCTGCGGCTCACCGCCCTGTTTACCTTTTTCCTCACGGTGGGCTTTGCCGCCGCGAATCGTTTTAACTGGTTCTCTAAGTTGACGCTCATTCACCTGGGCGGTCTATTTGAAGCGGCGGGTGCCTTTATGTGCGCGTCGTTCGAGACCAGCATCAATCATCAAGATGAAGTGGTTCGGGGAGCCTCTTTTGTCGCTTTGTGGATTGTTATCAATGGCTTACTGATTCCCAGCCCACCCGGCCTCAAACTTGCCACTTCGCTGATTTCTGCCTCCATGTGGCCGCTGGCGTATTGGATCAACCTGCAAGTTTACGGCTTTGAACCGTTGCCTTTGAATCGGCTCATCATCTGGCTACTGCCTTTGGCGGTGGCGGTTTTTTGGAGCTACTTCTTTAACCAGCGCATGTTCCGCATGCATCTGGCCGGCCAGAAGGCTGAGGAGATGGGATCCTACCAGCTCGATTTCCTGATCGGCAAGGGCGGGATGGGTGAGGTGTGGCGTGCCCGCCACAAGATGTTGCAACGCGACGCAGCGATCAAAATCATTCGTCCGGAAGTGCTCGCCAACCAAGGCGGCCGCCAGGCCGAAACCATGCGCCGCCGCTTCGAGAAAGAGGCCCGCGCGACCGCCAGCCTGCGTTCGCCGCACACGGTGGCGCTCTTCGATTTCGGCATGGCGCGCGACTCGAGCTTTTTCTACGTTATGGAATTGCTCGACGGGCTGGACCTGCAAACCATCGTCGAACGCTTTGGCCCGCTGCCACCGGGTCGCGTCGCCCAGATCATCCGCCAAGCCTGCGATTCGCTCGAAGAGGCCCATCGCCAAGGGCTGGTGCACCGCGACATCAAGCCGACGAACCTCTTCCTGTGCCGCTTGGGCCAAAACTACGACTTCATCAAAGTTCTCGACTTCGGCTTGGTGAAGACGCTCACCTCGAACGGCGGCGTCACGACGATGACCATGGAAGGCCAAGCCACCGGCACACCGGCTTACATGGCGCCCGAGGTCGCCTTGGGCAGCGAGAGCATCGACCAGCGGGCCGATATCTATGGCTTGGGCTGCGTCGCTTATTTTCTGCTTACCGGGCAACTGGTCTTCAACGAACCGACGCCGACGGCGATGTCTTTGGCCCACGTGCAAAAGACGCCCTTGCCGCCGTCCGAGCGCGTGGAAACGCACATCCCCGCCGAACTCGAAGCGTTGATTCTACGCTGCCTGGCCAAGGACCCTGACCAGCGTCCGCGTAGCGCCCAGGAATTGGCGGAGGCGATTGAGTCCGCAGCCGCCATTCCGGCTTGGTCCCGTGCGGAAGCCGCCCTCTGGTGGTCACTGAACCTGCCCGAGTCCCCGTCGGCCTACGCGTCGGCCGGAGCCACGCCGGTGAGCGACCCGGAGACCCACCTGGTGGTCGCCGACCGCTAAGCGCCAACCTGGCACTTGCCGCAGGCGATGAAATACGACGCACGCCGTGGGGCGCGCTATTGTCACCGGCCGCCCCTAAAGCGGCACGGCGTACTTGGCCACGTAGTCATCGACCGGGCTTTCGTCGCGAGAGACGTAGTGGAACAGTTCGGCGTAGCGGAGGCCGTGCGGTTGGGCGCGGGTACGGTCACGGGCTAAGGCGAAGAACTTGGTGTATTGGCGATTGGCCGTTTCATCGTCGTTCCCCAGCAGCGGCAAGCGCTTGCCCTGCGCCGCCAACTTGGCGCGCAGTTTCGCCCCGTTGTTGCCGGCGGGGCCTTGGGTGACGTTGGCGAGATTGGCTCTTACTTTGGCGTCGATGTAAGTGCCGATGTCGACGACGCGGTTCACTAACTGGGGTCCGCGAGAGAAGTAATAGGCGTCTTTGGGCCCGTAAGCGGTAAGTCCGGCGCGGAAATGCTCGGGATAATCCCATTCGCTGCCCGCCATCCAGAAGGCGGATTCCACGGCGCGGGCGGTGATGTAGTGGTCCGGGTTACGTTCGTAGAGGCCGGAGGGGTCGTAGACGAGTACCGTGTCTACCTTGAGTAAGCGGAAAAGAAAAATTAGCCGCGCGCGAATTTCAATGATGGGCCACGCGTCCATGTTGTGGTTAGGGTAATTCAAGAAGAAGGACTCTTTACAACCCAGCCGTTCGCCCACTTGCTTGGTGTCCCGCTCATTCTTCTGGACGATGTCACCGATGGAAGAGCCTTCGCCGGCCATCGAGTCGTCGGAGAGGGTGATCAGGTAGCCGGTGTAGCCTTCGTCGATCAGTTTGAGGATGGTGCCGCCGGCGAAGATCGGGATGTCATCGCAGTGGGGCTGGATAGCGGCGAGTACTTTGCCTCGGTGCGGCTTACCGGCGACGGGTCGCTCGATGGTGACCTGGGTCTGGTAGGAGACCCCGGCGGTGCCGCCGCTTTCGTACTCGCGGGTTAGGGCGGGTTCCTGCATCATGCTGGCGGAAAGGAAGAAGTCGCGACGCTGCATCTACAGATCCTACTCCATGGCGCGGTAGAATGGCGAATTCAGTGTCTGGACCTTACTTACTTGCGATGACCTTGGGTGCAGTGGCGCTCTTGCTGGTGCTGATTCTCGTCGTCCGGCTGCATGCCTTTCTGGCCTTGCTGATCAGTTCCATGGCCTTGGGGCTGGGCAGCGGCATGGATCCGTTGAAGGTGATCAAGTCGATCCAATTCGGCTTCGGCGACGCCTTGGGCTTTATCGCGGTGGTGGTGGCGCTGGGGGCGATGATTGGCCGGTTTCTTGAGCATTCGGGCGGCGGGCGGGTGTTGGCGGAGTGGCTTTTGAGCAAGTTTGGGCGGGAGCACGCGCAGTGGGCGGTGCTGGTGGCGGCGTTCCTGGTGGGGTTGCCGATCTTCTTCGAGGTAGGCTTTATCATCCTGGTGCCTTTGGCTTGGAACCTGGCGCGGGAGTCGAAGAAGTCCTTACTCTTTTACGGGCTGCCGATGGCGGCGGCGTTAACCGTAACTCATGCGATGGTGCCACCGCATCCGGCGCCTTCGGCGGCGGCTTCGCTTCTGGGCGCGGACCTGGGCCGCACGATCCTTTATAGCGTGATCCTCGCGATCCCGATGGCGATTGCCGGGGGGATCTTTTATGGCCGGTGGATCGCCGGGCGGCTGTTTGTTCCGGTGCCGGAGATGGCCACGCGGCAGACTAAGTCCGAAGGGACGCCACCTCCGGTAGGTTTGGTAATTCTGCTCTTACTGCTACCCGTATTATTCATCTTTGCGGCCTCGGTATTCGGAGGGAGTCAGTTGGGTTTTCTGGGACACCCCTTTACGGCTTTGTTAATTACGGCGTTACTCTCGATGTACTTATTCGGCGTACGGCGAGGACTTAACCGGGATCAGACCGCGAAGATGGCGACGGAATCCCTGATGCCCATCGGTACGCTCCTGGCAATAATGGGCGGCGGTGGGGCGTTTAAGCAAGTACTCATTGACTCGGGCGTGGGCCCTTATGCCGGGGGGTTGCTAGCTTCTTCGGCGATTTCTCCTTTGTTAGTGGCTTACTTGGTGGCCGCCGGGCTGCGGATGGCGCAGGGTTCGGCGACGGTGGCGATTATTACCGCCGCCGGTATCGTGGCGCCTTTGGTGAAAGGGATTGCCGGCTATGAACCGGAGATGATCGTGCTGGCGCTGTGCGCCGGTGGCACCATCCTGTCGCATGTGAATGACTCGGGCTTCTGGGTCGTCAACGAGTACTTCGGGATGACGGTGCCGCAGACTTTGCAGAGTTGGACCGCGATGAAAGTGATTACCTCCTTAGTCGGAATTAGTTTGATTCTGGCCGCGCAGGCTTGGCGAGGGCAGGCATGAGTATCTACGAACAGCTGGGCGTCCGGACGATCATCAATGCAAAGGGCCCGTCGACGCGGGTTTCGGGTGGACGGTTGGCTCCCGAAGTTACGGGCGCCATGGCCGAGGCCGCGACTTACTGTGTGGATATGGCCGAGTTACAGGCTGGGGCCAGTAAGATCATCAGCGAAATCACGGGAGCGGAGGCCGGGATTGTCACTTCGGGCGCCGCAGCCGGTTTGTTACTCGGGACGGCGGCTTGCGTGGCCGGGCTCGACCCGGGGCGGATGGCCCGGTTGCCGGATACCGCCGGCATGAAGAGCGAAGTGATCATGGTCCGCAGCCAGCGCAACTTCTATGACCATGCGGTGCGCGCGGCCGGCGTGAAGATCGTCGAGGTCGGCTTGCCGGACCGCGTTTCGGGAGCCGGAGTGCGGGATGCCGAGGCCTGGGAGATCGCGGAGGCGATTAACGAGGCGACCGCGGCGGTGGTATATGTCGCGGCGCGGCGGTCGCGGCCGGCGCTCGAAGAAGTGATCCGCGTGGCGCACGCTCGGCAGGTACCCGTATTGGTGGATGCCGCCGCGCAGTTACCGCCGTCGACGAATCTACAGTACTTTATCGGCCTGGGGGCGGACCTAGTCGCCTATAGCGGCGGCAAGGCGATGGGCGGTCCGCAAGGGTCAGGTATTCTCTGTGGCAAACGCGACTTAGTCATGTCGGCGCTCTTACAGAACCTGGACCTCGATATCGAGTGGGAACAATGGTCGCCTCCCAGTTCATTGATCGATAAGGCGCGACTTACCGGCTTACCGCCGCATGGCATTGGCCGGAGTTGTAAGTTAGGCAAGGAGACGATTATCGGCTTGCTGGTGGCGCTCAAACGCTATGGGGCCGTAAGTGACGAGGTGCGTCATCAGGAGTGATTGTCGGTAGTTCATCACTTAGCGGCAGGTTTGAGGGGAGTAAGTCAACTTAAGGTAAGTGTGCGGGAGGGGCTGGTGCCGAAGTTAGTACTTGGCTTAGAGAATGCCCGGGATGTCTGCCGGGAGTTACAAAACGGCGAGCCCTCGATCCACGTGGACCCGGCTTATGTGGAGGATGGCCAGTTGGTGCTGAACCCGATGTGCCTGGCGGAAGGCGATCTGGACCGAGTCGTGGAACGGATCCGCGCATTGGTGAGGAAAGAGGATTCATGAGCGTCTACGTTTCCATCACCGGTTTGCAATGGAGCGCGGTGCCCAAGATTTGGCGGACGAAAGGGAACGAGTATTGAACGCGATTGCGGAAGCGCGGCGGTGGTTGGCCGGGGCGCGCCGGGTGGTGGCGCTGACCGGGGCGGGGATCTCGGCGGAGAGCGGCGTTCCAACGTTCCGGGGCCCGCAGGGGTTGTGGCGGGAATTTAAGCCGGAAGAGTTGGCGACACCGGAAGCTTTTGCGCAGAATCCGGGCTTGGTGTGGGAGTGGTACGACTGGCGGCGGGCTTTGATTGCGGGGTGCGTACCGAATGCGGGCCATTTGGCGTTGGCGCGCTACGAGAAGGTACGGGTGGTGACGCAGAACGTGGACGGGCTGCACGCGCGGGCGGGGTCGGCGGAAGTACTCGAAATCCACGGCAGCATTTGGCGGCTGGTTTGTACGGAGTGCGGCGCGGCGAGGGAGGA
>JBBQQS010000175.1:0-9750 GCA_038215525.1 Bryobacterales bacterium | reverse complement strand
GATTTTGCCCCGGAACATTTCGGTCAATTTGCGGGTAATGGTGAGCCCCAACCCCGTGCCGCCATAGCGCCGGTTGATGCTGCCGTCGGCCTGGGTGAACTTCTCGAAGATCTCATTCAGCTTGTCGGTGGGAATGCCGATGCCCGTGTCCTTGACGATGAACTTTAGCTCCGTGGTATGCGGCGAGCCTTCTACTGGCCGCGCCTCCAACGAGACTTCCACGCGGCCCTTCTCGGTGAACTTGATGGCGTTCGAAATCAGGTTGGCCAGCACCTGACGCAGCCGCACCGGATCGCCAATAATCTGCGCCGGCACCGTGTCGGCCAGCAGCGTAATCATCTGCAAGCCCTTTTGCCGCGCCCGCACCTGTTGCGAGCGCACGCAGTCTTCCACGACAAAACGGAGGTCGAAAGGAATGCGCTCCAGGCTGAGCTTGCCGGCCTCGATCTTCGACAGGTCCAAAATGTCGTTCAACAAGGCGAGCAGCGAGTGCGCGCAGCGTTGCGCGGTCTCCAGTTCGTCGCGCTGCTCCGGGCTCAAGCCGGAGTCGAGCACCAGATCGATCATGCCGATAATGCCGTTCATCGGGGTGCGCAACTCGTGCGACATGTTGGCGAGAAATTCGCTCTTGGTCGCACTGGCTTGCACTGCGTCTTCCATCGCCCGCTCAAGCGCCACGGTGCGCTGCTTAATGCGGTCTTCGAGCTCATCCTGGTGGGCACGGATTTCGTTCTTCGACTCCTTCAACGTCTCGATCATGTCGTTGAAGCAATGGCCGATGTACTCGATCTCATCCTCGGTCTTGTAGACTTCGATCGGCTCGAGTTCCCCCTGCTGCACCTTCAGAATGCCTTCGCGCAAAGATCGTAATGGCCGCACCAACAGGCGGATGGTGAAGCGCCCGATTGCCCCCGCCACAATCAGCACGATCACGAACACCATGATCGCTTTGGTGGAATCGAAGTTCTCCTGACGCAGGTCGTAGGCGAGCAAAGTGGCCACTACCCAGAAGACGAGCAAGGCCGAGAAGATCGCAAACTTCGAGGCGAGGGAGCCGCCCGGCAAACGGGGCTTACCCGCCGCGGCTAGGGAAGCCTCGGGATTGGAAGTCAGAATGAGTCGCATACAAAGGTTAATTCGGGAGACGCCTGAGATCCGCCCATGAGGACCTCACCTTAGGACCCTCTTAAAACGTGTGTAGGTGCCAAGCCCTTAGTGCTAGACTGGCCGGTAACCGGCTTTGTCTTCCCGTCTCCAACTTCAACTCTGCGGTATTCCGCTCCGCAACCCCATCATTGCCGCGTCCGGCACCTTCGCCTACGGCGTCGAACTCGCCTCCATCATCGACCTCAACCAGCTCGGCGCCATTGTGGTAAAAGGACTTAGCCGCGAGCCTATGCAGGGCAACCCCGCCCCGCGGCTGTGGGAAACCGAAAGCGGCATGATCAACTCGGTGGGCCTCCAAAACATCGGCGTGCGCGCCTTCGTCGCCCAGAAGCTTCCGGCCTTACGGCAGTATCAAACCCCGATCATCGCCAATGTGTTTGGCTATGCGCTCGAAGACTACGAGGAGGTCGTCCGGGTCCTCGAAGACGCCGAAGGCCTGGCCGGCTACGAGCTGAACGTCTCCTGTCCCAACACCAAACACGGCGGCGTCTTCTTCTCGAACGACCCCGTGCTGCTGGCCGAGGTGGTCTCACGGGTGCGCCGGGTTTCCAAACGCCCCATTCTCGTCAAGCTCTCGCCGAATGTCGCCCAGATCGCCCCGCTGGCCGTCATCGCCCAGGAGAATGGCGCCGACGCGATCAGCCTGGTGAACACCTTCATCTCGCTCGCCATTGACGCCCGCACGCGCCGCCCGCGCATCGGGAACAACTTCGGCGGCCTTTCGGGGCCGGCCATTAAACCCATCGCGCTGCGGATGGTCCACGAGGTCTATCGGGCCGTGAAGATACCGGTAGTCGGCCTGGGCGGCATCGCCACCGGCCTCGACGCCGCCGAGTTCATGATCGCCGGCGCCACGGCGGTGGAAGTAGGCACGGCCAGCTTCTGGGACCCGACTTCGCCCCTGCGCATTACCCGGGAGCTCGAACAGTTTTTGCTCGAAGAGAAAGTGAACCGGGTGACCGAACTCACCGGCTCACTCCAGCTAAATTCACCACCCAGTTGAGGAACCCATGAAACACAAAGTGACCACCCAACACGCCCCGGCCGCCATCGGACCTTATTCGCAGGCCATCGTCCACCAGGGCATCGCCTACTTAAGCGGCCAGATCCCGCTCGACCCGGCCACCGGTACGGTGATCGACGGAGACATCACCGTCCAGACCGAGCGGGTGCTCCAGAACCTCCAAGCCGTCCTAATCGCCTGCGGCTCATCGTTCGAGCGGGTCCTCAAAACCACCGTTTTCCTCAAAGACATGGCGGACTTCCCGAAGATGAATGAAGTCTACGGCAAGTATCTGGGCGAAAGCCTGCCGGCGCGCTCCACCATCCAGGCCGCGCAACTCCCCCGTAACGTGATGGTGGAGATCGACTGCATCGCGATTGCGCCGGAACTCAACCCGGAGTAACCGCCTCGTGGCAGGTGTTGTAAACTCGTCAATGGAACAGCGCCCCTTGCCCCATAGAATCCTAGTGGTTGACGATGAACCGGATCTCGAGTCGCTGATCTCGCAGCGCTTTCGCAAACGGATCCGGACCGAAGAGTTGTCGTTTGTCTTTGCGGGACACGGCGAAGAAGCGCTGGCGAAATTGCGGGAGCACGGAGACATCGGCATTGTACTCAGCGATATCAACATGCCGGTGATGGACGGCTTGACGCTGCTGGGCCGTTTGCGCGAGGGCCATCCGATGGTACGCTCCGTGATTGTGTCGGCTTATGGCGATATGCAAAATATACGCACGGCGTTGAACCGCGGCGCGTTTGACTTCGTCACCAAGCCGATCGACTTTCAGGACCTCGAAATCACGCTCGACAAGGCGATCGAGGACTCGGTGCTGCGCAAGCAGGCCGCCCGTGACCGGGATCATTTACTGGGTATGGAGCATGAGCTCGATCTGGCGCGGGGCATGCAAGAGTCCCTGGTGCCGACGGTGTTTCCGGAGCACGCGCGCTTTGAGGTATTTGGCTCGATGGTGCCGGCGACCCAGGTGGGCGGGGATCTGTACGACTTCTTTCTGCTGGACGGCAATCGGCTCGCCTTCAGCCTGGGCGATGTATCGGGCAAAGGGATCGCGGCGGCGCTGTTTATGGCGGTGAGCCGGACGGTGCTGCGGGTTTCGGCCGGCAAGGGGCTTTCCCCGGAAGAGTGTCTTCGCGAAACGAACGCCTTCCTGTGCCACGAAAAGACGAACGCCATGTTCCTCACCTGCTTTTACGGCATTTTGGACCTCGACACCGGGAAGCTCGAATACAGCCGCGCCGCGCACAACATCCCTTACGTGGTGCGGGCCAACCCCTTGGCGCACGGGGGGCGGGCGATCGAAAATCTGGACCAGGCTGGCGGACTGCCGCTGGCGCTGTTCGATTTCGCCGCCTACGACCTAGGCACTGTGCAACTCGATCCCGGCGATTGCCTGGTGGTCTTCACCGACGGCATTACCGAAGCGATGAATTCTGCCTACGAGACTTACGACGAAGCGCGCCTGGAAGCGTTGCTCAAGCAGTTGCCCGCGTTGCTGCCCATGCGGGAGGTGGTGCAGACCGTGATTTCCGGGGCGCAGGCGTTCGCCAACGGCATGCCGCCGTCGGACGATATGACGGTGCTGGGCATCCGCTATCTCGGCCAAGGTTAACGCATGAGGCAAGTGATTTCGCTGGCCGTGTTGATCGGTGGGATGCTGGCGTACGGCCAGCCACGGGCCAGCGAAGCGGGCGTGCCGTTCGTGCGCTGGTTCAGTCCGCAGGAGTATAACGGCAGCCAGCAGGTATGGTCCTTTGTGCAGGACGATACCGGAATCCTGTACGCGGGCATCAGCAACGGCTTGCGGCAATACGATGGAACGGACTGGCGCAGCATTGCGATGCCGCACAGCGCTCCGGTGCGGGGGCTGGCGCGGGGTCCGGGGGGCCGGATCTACGTGGGCGAGGTGGGTGACTTCGGCTATCTGCAGCCCGACGAGAAGGGCGAGGTGAAGTTCGTCTCGCTGCTCGAATTCGTCCCTCCCGCTGACCGCGACTTTCAGGACGTCCGCAAGATCCACCCGACTCCCGACGGCATTTACTTTCAGAGCCTGGAGCGGCTGTTTCTGCTGACGCCGGATGGGCCGGGATGGAAGGCTAAGGTTTGGAAGCCGAGCAGCCGCTTCCGCAATTCGTTCCTGGTGGCGGGTAAGCTGTATGTCACCGTGACCGGCGAGGGCTTGCACCGGATGAATGACGGGACCATTGAGAAGCTGCCGGCGGTGGGGCTGGAGAAGTCGCCGGAGACTTTGGTGACAGCGCTGCTGGCGCACGGGGACGAGAATGCCGGCGCGGTGCTGGTGGGGACGGGCGACGGCCAATTGCAAGTGCTGGACGAGAGGGGCTTGCGGCCATTTCCGCAGCCGGACGGACTGTTGCGCAAGTTGGGCATCTCGGGAGCCGGCGCGGTGCGGCTCGGCGACGGTGCCATCGGCGTGGGTACGCGCGGAGGCGGCTTTCTGATTCTAGAAGCGGATGGCAGGACGCGGCGGCATATGGACCGCGCGGCCGGCATTCCTTCCGACGGCGTGCTGTCGGTGTACCGCGATCCAAGCGGCATCGTCTGGCTCGGTTTGCAGAACGGCATTGCGAAGGTGGATGTCGACTCGCCGTTCTCTGAATTTGGGCGGCCGGCGGGCATGTCGGCGGCGGTGAACGGGATCGTGCGCTATCAGGGCGCCTTGCATGTGGCGACCTTCGCCGGCCTCAAGTACCTCGACGCACAGGCCGGCGAGTTCCGCGCCGTGGCCGGGATTGAGACTTTGGGCATTGTGGGTCTGCTGGTGCGGGGCGACCGGATGCTGGCCGCCGCGGGCCGCGATGGACTCTTTGAGGTGAAAGGCCACGAGAGCAAGCCGGTGAGCAAATCGGCCTTCTCCGCCGTGATGGTGAACTCGCGGCAGGATGCGGCGCGGGTGTGGGTGGGCACGCGGGCCGGCTTGGCGTCGGTGCTCGATCAGGGGAACGGCCGATGGGTGGACGAAGGCTTGATGGTGCCGACACCGGAGGTGCGCAGCATTGTGGAGCCTGAGCCCGGTCTGCTCTGGCTCGGCACGCAGGCGCGCGGCGTGGTGCGCATTCGCTTCGGTAGCGGTAAGCCGGAGGTGAAGGCTTTTGGCCGCGCCGAGGGCTTACCGGGCGAAGGTGGGGTAAGCGTACATCTGGCCGCCGGGCGGGTGATCTTCGCTTCGCCAGCCGGGGTGCGGGAGTTCGATGAGAAGGCTGGGCGCTTTGTGCCGTCGCCGCTATTGGGCACGGTGCCAACGGGCGGGTCGGCGGAAGAATACAGCGTCGCCACGGACCAGAAGGGCAACCTGTGGGTGAACTTCGGCGTGCGGCCGGTGGTGATGAAGCGGCAGCAGGACGGCAGGTTTGAGGCCGATGAGAATCAACTGCGGAGGATTGGCGATGGCCGCGTGTATACGCTGGCGGTGGACGACGACGGGGTGGTCTGGCTGGGCGGACTGGACCGCGTCTTCCGCTATGACCCATCCAAGGCTCGGCTGCGGCCGGAAGCGCCTCCCTCGCTCATCAGGCGTGTGCTGGCGGGCGACAAGCAGAAGAAAGCGCTCTACGCCGGCGGCGGCGGCGCGGCCGCCAAGGCCCAGTCGACGATTGTCTACGACGACAACGAAATACGCTTCGAATATGCCCTGGCCAGCTTCGACGATGCGGCGAAGAATCAGTTTCAGACCAAGCTTGAAGGGTTCGATAATGACTGGTCCGGTTGGACGACGGAAACCCGGCGCGACTACACCAACCTGCCGCCGGGCGCCTTTGTTTTCCGGGTGCGCGCGAAGAATCTGACCGAGCAGGAAGGCGCGGAGGCCGAATTCCGTCTGCGGATTCTGCCGCCGTGGTACCGCACTTGGTGGGCGTATGGCCTTTACGGCGCGCTGCTGCTGGCCGGTGTGTTCTTGGCGGATCGTTTGTTGCAACAAAGGGTGGTCGCGCGGGAACGGCAAAAGTCCGTCTTGCGCGAAGCCGAGTTGCGGGCCGAAACGGCCGCCGCCGAAGCGAAAACCTTGCAGGCGGAAAATGAGCGCAATAAGAACGTCCAGCTATTGAGCGAGATTGGCAAGGAGATCACCTCGTCGCTCGACCTCGACACCATCTTCCTGAAGCTCTATCAGAACGTGAATCAGCTCACCGACGCTTCCGTCTTCGGCGTGGGCCTTTATCACGAGCAGCGCCACGAAATTGAATACCGGCTGGCGATGGAGGATGGCAAACGCTACCCGCGTTATTCTCGCGACACGCGGAACCCGAACCAGTTCCCGGTGTGGTGCATTAACCATCGGAAACCGGTGTTCTTGAACAACGTGGCGCGGGACTACGCCCAGTACATCGAGGTGTATGACGATCCGCGGCAGAAGCTGGAGGACGGCAGCGAGACCAAGGCGCCGGCGTCGCTAGTGTATCTGCCGATGATGATGAAGGATCGCGTGCTGGGCGTGATTACGGTGCAAAGCCATCAGCCGAACGCCTATACGGACTACCACGTCGACCTGCTCGAGAACCTGGCGTCCTATACGGCTATCGCGCTCGACAACGCCGAAACCTATCAGCACCTGAAAAGCGCGCAGGATCAGTTGTTAGTGCAAGAAAAGCTGGCGTCGCTGGGCGCCTTAACCGCGGGCATCGCCCACGAAATCAAAAATCCGCTGAACTTCGTCAACAACTTCGCCGACCTGTCCGTGGAACTGATGGAAGAGCTGCGCGAGGAAGTGGACAAGTTGCGCGCCGGGGGCCAACCCGACATCGACAACATGGAAGACCTGCTCGACGACCTGACGGGCAATGCCAAGAAGATCAACGAACACGGCAAGCGGGCCGACGGCATTGTGAAGAGCATGCTGCTGCACTCCCGCGGCGGCGCCGGCGAGCGCCAGCAGACCGACCTCAACGCCATGCTCGACGAGAATGTGAACCTCTCCTATCACGGCATGCGGGCGCAGGACACGTCGTTTAACGTCACCATCGAACGGCAGTTCGCGCCCGACCTGGGCCAAGTGGAAGCCATCCCCCAGGACCTAAGCCGCGTTTTTCTCAACCTCCTGAACAATGCGTGCTATGCGGCCAACGACAAGATCAAGAAATCCGGGGCCGGCTACGCGCCGAAGTTGACGGTGAAGACGGTGAATCTGGGCGATCAGGTGGAGGTCCGCATTCGCGATAACGGCATGGGGATTCCGCCCGAAGTGCGGGCCAAAATCTTCAACCCCTTCTTCACCACCAAACCCACGGGCCAAGGCACCGGCCTGGGCCTCTCCATCAGCCACGACATTGTGGTGCAGGAACACGGCGGGCAGTTGGAAGTGGACACGGTGGCCGGCGAATTTACGGAGTTTATTGTGCGCCTACCGCGGCACGGGAGAAAAGTATGAGGATCATGGTGGTGGACGACGAAGCCGATGTACGCAGTATGTATGAGCAGCGCTTCCGCAAGGAGATTCGCGCGGGCCAGGTGATGCTGCACTTTGCGCTTTCGGCGGAAGAGGCGCTTGCGTTCCTCGAAGGCAACGAGGACGAGATGCTCATCCTGTCGGACATCAACATGCCGGGAATGAGCGGGCTCGATCTCTTGAAGGCGATCAAGGAAAAACGGCAGGACCGCAAGGTCTTCATGATCACCGCTTACGGCAACGAAGAATATCATCGCCAGGCCGTGGCTTACGGCTGCGACGAGTATCTGACGAAGCCGATCGATTTCGGCATACTGAAAGAAAAGCTGCTGGCTTAACGGAAAATCCGCCCACAGCGTCTTTCCTGCGGCGCCTGGCCACCGGCTTCCCGACCGACATCGCCGGACCCGGCGGTAACGGCCGCCACCGGACCTGAAACAAGCCCGATGCCAGCGCCCTTTTTTTCTTGCCGCGCCGGCGGAACGAGCCGTCGGGGCAGTAGGATGGCAGTAGGGAAGGGTGGTTTATGCCAACGCCTCAACAAAAGCGGGAAGTTCGCGAACTGGTGCAAGCGCTCGAAGCGATAAACGGCGAGATGACGAAGTTGGAAGGCACCGGCCTCAGCGACGGCATCCAGCCCGCCCACCAGCATGGCGCCCGCAATCTGCTGCACTATCTGGTGCTGCGCCGGCAGGACATCCGGACTCTGCAGCGTCGGCTGGCCGCGCTGGGCTTGTCCTCGCTCGGGCGGACGGAATCGCATGTGCTGGGCGCCGTCCAAACCGTCCTGCATTTGTTGAAACATCTCGACGCGGGGGTAAGGCCGGCTCACGATGAGCTCAACCTCAACGAAGGCGCCAGCGTCCTGGAGGCGAACACCGAAGCCTTACTGGGTCCGGCGCCTGAAGGCCGCAAGGTCCGCATCATGGTCACCATGCCTAGTGAAGCGGCCACCGATTATGATCTGGTGCGCGAACTCCTGGCCGGCGGCATGAACTGCATGCGCATCAACTGCGCGCACGACGGCCCCGCCGCTTGGGCGGAAATGATCGCGCACCTCCGGCGCGCCGAAAAAGAACTCAGCAAAAGCTGCAAAGTGGAGATGGACGTGGCCGGCCCCAAACTGCGCACCGGGCCCATCGCGCCGGGGGCGGCGGTGCTGAAGTACCGCCCCCGCCGCGATGCCTTCGGCCGCGTGACGGAACCGGCGCGCCTCTGGCTCACTCCGGAAATGCACCCGGAGGCGCCGCCCACGCCCGCCGATGCCTGTTTGCCCGTGCCCGCCGCTTGGCTGGCGCGTCTCGAACCTGGCCAGCATGTCCGCTTCACGGATGCTCGCGGCGCCCGCCGCTCCTTCGTCATTGGCGAAGCCGTCGGCAAAAGCTGCTGGGCGCAAGCCTCAAAAACCGCTTATGTCGTGCCCGGCCTGTTGCTCACCGCCGAAGGCGACGGCCACGAAGCCTCGCGCCGCACCCACGTCGGCAAGCTACCGCCGCGCCCGCAAACGCTGCTCTTGAGGTGCGGCGACACGCTGGTGCTCACCCGCGCGCTGGACCCCGGCCGTCCTGCCGATTTCGATGACGACGGCGAGTTGCTCCACCCCGCCCGTATCGGCGTAACGCTGCCCGAGTTCTTCGATTGCGTCCGCCCCGGCGAACCGATCTGGTTCGACGACGGCAACATCGGCGGCGTCATCACCGCCGTGCAGCCGGACGAAGTGCAGGCGAAAATCGTCCGCGCGCGTCCCCAAGGCGAAAAGCTGGGCGCGGAAAAAGGGATCAACGTGCCGGAGACGCAGCTACGTGTTTCGTCGCTGACCGCCGAAGACATTCAGGCCCTCGAGTTCATCGCCAAGCACGCCGATATCCTCGGCTTCTCCTTCGTCCGGGAGAAGGGGGACGTCCGCGAGTTGCACGATCGTTTGGCCGCGATGGGACGCCCGGACCTGGGCATCATCCTCAAAATCGAGACCCGCGACGGCTTCGAAAACCTGCCGGAACTGCTGATGGAGGCCATGCACAGCCGCGCCGTAGGCATCATGATCGCCCGCGGCGACCTCGCCGTCGAATGCGGCTACGAGCGTCTGGCCGAAATCCAGGAAGAGATCCTGTGGCTCTCGGAAGCCGCCCACGTCCCCGTCGTTTGGGCAACGCAGGTGCT
>JBBQQS010000174.1:0-9790 GCA_038215525.1 Bryobacterales bacterium | reverse complement strand
CTCACCCTGTTTTACTGAATCGCCCACCGGCAGTCAGCGCAATCCCTTCCGCAGGGGAAAAAAGCGACCCCCCATTCGGGGGCATCCACGCGCATCCCCGGTTTCCCGGTAAGTGAAAGGAATAAAGACACTTAAGTGCATGAGTCGGTCGGCGCTCTCAGTAGCGCGGGCTGACACTGACCACGAATCTACCCTAAGTCATTGACTCTTATTACATTTACCCCCCTTCGGGGGCATCCACGCGCATCCCCAGGTTTCCCGGTAAGTGAAAGGAATAAAAACACTTAAGTGCATGAGTCGGTCGGCGCCCTCAGTAGCGCGGGCTGACACTGACCACGAATCCACCTGAGGTCTTTGATTCTTATCACATTTACCCCCATTCGGGGGCATCCACGCGCATCCCTGGTTTCAGTGAATCAGCCGGATGCCACCGAAATCCATAACTTGCTCCTAACCTCGTTAAACCATTCCGGAGGGCGAATCTTACGATAACGCCCCCATTGTGCAAATTCAATTTCTCGATCACGCTACCGCGATGCGCTTCCGCCGTGTAGACGCTCAGGTTCAGCGCGTGGTCGATCGGGTTCGAGACATGCGTGGTCCGGCTGCGACTCCAGCAGCATCGGCAAGCTTTTGCGCAAAATTCAACATGCGACCCGGCCTTCTGAAGCGGCGCATCCACGTGAATGCGCCGCCCCCCTTCTGGTCCATTCTCCACAATCAACTCCCGGTTCACCTGCTTCCCAGGCGCGGGTTCTTCTGGCCAGAGCCATCCGGCAGGCCGTGGAGCCCGAATGGTGCGCAATGTTGGTTAAGGCCTCCTGAGTGATGCGGAACAAATGCGCTTCGAGCCCCTCGGCCACGCGGCCTTCGAGATTCGAGGTGTAGGTGACCGCAATCTGAGCGCTCGCAGAGCCAGCGGAGGCCGGAATCGAGCCCGAAATCGTCCAGGATCACGGGCCGCAGCACCTGCGAAAGCTTGCGCACACCTTGCAGCACCTCATCCACCACGCCGATGCACTCTTGCCGCATCGTGCCAAAGTCCGGCTCCTTCACCCGGCTCAGCATGCCGCGCAATCCACTCAGCGATTGGCCGAGTTCGCGTGCGAAAACCGCCGCGCCATTTCCTCGTGTCCATCCAGCATGTGCCAGGAAACATGTTCAAGCTCTCGAGACTGCCACTTGAGCTTCGTAAAGGCTTGCTGAATCACCCAGATCGTGATGGCCGCGGTACCTGCGGCCATCATGATGCAGAGGCCCAGCACCCAGGCCAGCTCATCGAGCAGGGTCCGGGTTTCTTCCTCGATCTGGGATTTGAGTTCGGCGCCGCGCGCGGTGTCGACCAGATGCTCCCGCACCAGGGCCCCGGCGGAGTTCTGAATGGCGTGCGATCGGGTGTAGCCCAAGTAGGCGGCCAACAGGACCAGGGTCACCAATAGCCCAAAACCGAACACCGAAACCCGCAGTAATGCCCTGCGCGACATGGGCGGGTGTATCGCCGTATTTAACAGGGCGTTGCCTTCCGTGGCGGCATCAGGGCGTCCAGCTTTCAGATTCACTTGCAACTCCTTCAAAGCGTCACTCGCGCCACCTGAAAGCGCAATCCCCTGGACAAGGGAGTTCGCAGCTAAGCCCACGAGCCTGATACCCCTCCCGACCCCCACGATAATCCCGTTTGGAGGATCTGGCAAAGAACCCGGACCTGGCGGCCCAAAAGTGGAACGTGAGTAACGCTTCTCCGGCCGCGTAACTTTAATTGGCGTACGGTCGACCCCCAAACGCGCACCGTGAAGGTGAGAGCGGAAATGTCCAACGCCGGCGGCCGGTTAAAGCCTGAGATGTTCGGCAACATTCAGCTGGCCGAACGCACGGAAATGCGGCCCACCGTCCCCGCCGCCGTCATCGCTACGGATGGCAAGGCTGTCGTGTGGCGGGAGAAGGCCAAAGGGGTCTTTGAAAAGGTGGCGGTTACGCTGGGCACCCAAACCGGTGACCGCGTGGCGGTCGATGGCGTGATGCTCTTGATGGCCAATTGACGGCGGGCCGTTATCGTTGCAGGCGAACCAAGCGCTCTTCGGCTGCCTGCAGCGTCTCAAATTTCTTACAGAAGCAGAACCGAATGAGTTGGCTGCCCAGTTCCGCGTTTTCAAAAAAGCTCGACCCCGGTACGGCCGCCACGCCGATCTCTTCTACTAAGTGGGCGGCAAAGGCCTGGTCGTTGGGGAAGCCGAAGTTCGAAATATCGGCCATCACGTAGTACGCGCCCCGGGGGACGAAGGGCTTGAAGCCGGTGCGCTTGAGCATGCTGACGATGGCATCGCGGCGCTGGACGTAGTCGGTGGAGAGGTGGTCGTAATAGTGGTCTGGCAGGCCGAGCGCGTGGACGCCGGCTTGCTGCAAGGGCGTGGCGGCGCCGACGGTGAGAAAGTCATGCACTTTGCGGATGCTGGCGGTGAGGTCCGGCGAAGCGAGCACCCAGCCGACGCGCCAACCGGTGACCGAGTAAGTCTTCGACATCGAGTTGATGAGCACCGAGCGATGGCGCATGTTCGGCAAGGTGATGGGCGGAATGTGCGTGGCGCCATCGAAGAGGATGTGCTCGTAGATTTCATCGGTGATGGCGAGGCAATCGTGCTCTTCGCACAGCGTAGCGATTAACTCGAGTTCGGCGCGCTCAAACACCTTGCCCGTGGGGTTATTGGGCGAGTTGATGATGATGGCCTTGGTGCGCATGTTGAAGGCGCGGCGAAGCTCGTCGGGATCGAAGGTCCAATCCGGTGCGCGGAGCGAGACAATGCGCCGCGTGGCGCCGCAGAGCAGCGTGTCGGGGTGGTAATTCTCGTAATAAGGCTCAAAGACGATCACTTCGTCGCCGGGGTTGGTGACGGCGAGCAGGGTGGCGATCATGCCTTCGGTAGCGCCGCAGCAGACGGTGATTTCGCGTTCGGGGTCGAGCTCGAGGTTGTGCCAGCGCTTATACTTGTCGGCGATGGCTTGGCGGAAAGTCTTCGCACCCCAGGTGATGGAGTATTGGTTCTGGTCGTGGTTGATGGCGCGGCAGGCGGCGTCCTTCAAGTCCGCGGGGGCGGCAAAGTCAGGGAAACCCTGGGCTAGGTTGACAGCGCCGTGAATATGGGCCAGGCGCGTCATTTCGCGAATGACGCTCTCGGTAAAGCTGACTGTGCGTTGAGCCTCAAAGCGCGGACGCCGATCGGCGATCAGGTTGGGGCGGACGGAGGATTTAGCCGTCAAAACTTCCATTCTAGAAGCTTAGCGTTTTCTGCGGGCTGACTTTGCGGGGGCCCTCTTTGCCGCGGCTTTCTGGGGGATGGCGCGCGCAGGGCCGATGAAGGCGACCGGGGCGCCGACGACGGGCAAGGGCGTGGTGAAGCCGGGGCGGGCGGAGTAGAGGCGGCGGTAGAAGTCGGCGTTGCGGAGCACCACTTGGACATAGTTGCGCGTTTCGTCAAACGGAATACTTTCGACAAACTCGGCGGGCTCGCGATAGTCGAACCAGGTGCGCCACTTATCCACGCGGCCTTTGCCGGCATTGTAGGACGCGAGCATATACTCCCAGCTTTGGTCGAGTTGATTGAGCAGGGTGCGCATGTAGTAGGTGCCCAGGTTGAGGTTGGTTTCGGGCAGATGGAGCATGTTGGTCGAGAAGCGCCCCAGGCCCATCTTCTGGGCGAGCCAATTGCCGGTGGCGGGCATCACCTGGGTGAGGCCGCGGGCGTTGCTGCGAGAGATGGCGGCGGCGTCGAACTCGCTTTCCTGCCGGATGAGGCCGGCGATGATGAAGGGGTCCAGGTCGCGTTCGCGGGCCAGTTGCTCCAGGTTGCTGCGCCAAGGCAGCGGATAGGCCATCTGCCAGAAGGCGAAGGGCGCCGATTCAAGTGGCGTGGCGAAGTAGGCCGGGTACAGGCTCTTCACCAAGCGAATCCCGCGCTCCGGCGCGCCGCGGCGTTGGGCGAACTTGCCCATCAGCATGGCTGTGACGGCGGGGGAATCCTTCACGCCGGCGCGGAGTTCGAGCTCGGCATATTCGTCGAGCGCGGCTTGGGCTAATAGCTCGGCGCGCTCCTCGCGCTGTTTGGCGGCGGGCGAGAGCTCATAGTTGGCAGCGGCGGCCAAGGCGGGCCACTTTAGGCCATTGAGTTCGACCACCCACTTGGCGGCGGGGGAGGTGGCGGCGATGGACGAATCTTCCAGACGCCGCCGAGACAGCATAGCGTAGTAGTGGTTGGGGAAGGTACGGCTGGCGTGCTCGTAGAGAGCGCGCGCGGTGGGCAGGTCGCCATTGTTTTCGGCGACGCGGGCGGAGAAATAGAGGGCGGCGCTGGCGTGGGGCGAATCGGGGTAGCGGCGCCAATGGTCGGCCAGTTGGAGAAACGCGTTGGAGCGGCGATTGAGCAAGTCGGCAAAGGCGGCCTTCCAGTTGCAGCGGACGGAGAAGGTGCGGCAGGCGGCGAAGATGGGCGCGGCCCGGTCCTGCTGATTGCCGTTGTAGTAGTAGTCGCCGGCGGAGGCCATGGCTTCGCCGCGGCGCGGAGAGTTGGGGAAGCGCGTGCCGAGCTCTTCGATCAGCGCTTCGATTTCACCTGGCTTTTCGAGGCGGCGGTTAATGTTCACCAGCAACGCCAGTCGCTCGGCCTCGTTGTCCGGCGATTCGAGGCGCAGGCTCTTTAGGTGCGCGTAGGCCGACGGCGTGTTGCGTGCCTGATAGTCCGCGTAACCGATGCGCAGGTTGGCCCATTCGCGCTCTTTTCCGGCGAGTCGGGGCAGCACGGCTTCCAGGGCCCGGGCGCCGCGGCCGGGGTCGCCGGTGTCCACCAAGCGTTTGGCGCGCTCGAACAACTCGGCCGTGGTGCCCAAAGGGGCGCCCATGCGTCCAAGGGCTTTTTCGGCATCGGCGGCTTCATTGGAACGCGGATAGAGCTGATAGAGGCGGCGATAGGCGATGGCGGCGCGAGTAGAGTCACCGGCGAGTTCGGCGGCTTCAGCCAACAGGCGATCGGCCGCGGGCTGCGGGGCTTTGGCGCGCTGCGCTTCCAGCAGGCGCATGGCATTTTGGTAGTCAGTAAGTTGGAGATAAGCGCGGGCGGCCAGTAGGATCGCCTTTGGCGCGACGGGCGAATCGGTGCGGGCGACGGCTTCGGCGCTGCGGGCGGCTTCGGTATACGCGGTGGCTTCGTATTGGCTGTTGGCGATCAGATACGACACGTAGTCGCGAATCAGTGGCAGGCGCGGCAGCGCAGCCTGATACTGCGCGATCGCCTCGGTGACCGAAGGGCTCAGCGAGGCGGCGGCCAAGAGGGCGAGGGCCCCGGTTTGGTCTTGCGGGTGTTGCGCCGCCAGTGCGACCAGCGAAGGCCGCTTCGCCTTGCCTTCGCGCGCGAGCGTTTCCACCGGGCTGTTGGTCTGTGCGCCTAACGGGAGCAGCAGCACGCCGAAGTAGAGAACGTGCCTCATGTTCTCGATTATCTCAGGTAGAGGGCAGCTTGAGGCCCGCGTCGAGCACGATCTGTCTGGCACGCTCGAGGTCCGGCGGTTGGACGTAGAGAAAAGCGCCTTTCCGCAGGGTCTGAAAGATGAAGCCGCCGCGGTATTCGTCGATTTCAACGGCATAGTCGATGCCCGCGGCGGTGAGCTTCTCTTCCAGCAACAGCGCCTCGCTCAGCTTTTTGGCGATATAGATGAGGTCGAGTTCCTGTTCGCCGAAGAACTCCGGCTCCTGCTTCATGGCTTATCCAACGCGCTTGGCGAAGGCTTCGTAGGCGTCCTGCCCGAGGTACTGGATGAAGTGGTTGGCGACGACTTCGATGTTGTGCATGGCCTTCGGGTTCCCGTGAGCCGCCCGCATTTCCGGCACGATTTTGTGGATGCGGATCCAGACCAAAAGCATTTCCATACCGCTTTGCACGAAGAGGTCTTTGTTCAATACGCCGCTGGTGATAAAGCCGGCCACCATCTCCCAATAGGAGGTGACTTGGCGATAGTAGGCGTTGTGCAGGGTGCCGGGCGGGGCGATGTTCTTCATCAGGTCTTCAAAGCTTTGCGGTTTGCAGGAGCTGGCAAACCAGCCGCGCGCATCGCGCATGGTGGCTTCGCGGCGCATTTCGTAAAGGCGCAGGATCAGGTTGGCGTCATCGTAAGTGGGTTGCATACCCATTTAGGCTACCAGGGAGTTTCGATATACTGAAGGGATTCATGCGCCGCGCTTTGAGTCTCGCCTTGATTGGTTGGTTGGGCTTCGCCGAACCTGCCGCCGTGCTTACCAAAGCCGATGAGAGGGTGCTGGCTCGCAAAGGCTGGTGGAGCTTCCGCCCGCCGGTGCGGCCCGCCGTTCCCGCTGCTGCTGACGCTTGGGTGCGTACGCCGATTGATGCGTTCATTCTGAAGAGCCTGCGTGACAAGAGCTGGTCGCCGTCGCCGTCGTTGTCTCGCGCGCAATTGATTCGGCGGGTGTCGCTGGATGTGACGGGCCTGCCGCCGACGCCGGCGGAGGTGAGTGCTTTCGTCGCGGACCGGTCACCGCAAGCCTATGAGAATCTGGTGGACCGGCTGCTGGCCTCGCCCGCCTATGGCGAACGCTGGGCGCAGAAGTGGCTCGACGTGGTCCGCTATGCCGATACCAATGGCTTCGAGCTCGACCTCGACCGGGCGCAGGCCTGGCGCTATCGGGATTACGTTGCCAAGTCCTTCAACGAGAACAAGCCCTACACGCAATTTTTGCGCGAGCAAATTGCGGGCGACGAAATCTGGCCTGGTAACAACGACGCCCTTATCGCCACTGGCTTTCTGCGCGCCGGCCCGGAGCACTTAGTGGGCGGAAATACCGACAAAGAGATGGACCGGCAGGAAGTGCTGGTCGAGATGACCGCCGCGGTGGGCGGGGCGTTCCTCGGGCTGACGATGAATTGCGCCCGCTGCCACAACCATAAGTTCGACCCGATCCTGCAGGCCGATTACTATCAGTTACAAGCGATATTCGCGGGTGCCAAGGGGGCCGATGTGGTGATCGCCACGTCGGCGGAGAAAGTGACGGCTGAGGCGGCTATCAAAGCGCACGAGGCGAAGGTGAAGCCGATTCAGGACGCGATCGCGGCGGTCGAGAAGCCTTACAAAGATCAGTTGAAGGCAGAGAAAAAACTACTCCTGGATGCGGCGCATCGGGCCGCGATGGAGAAGCCCAAGGAGCAGCGCACGGAGGCCGAAAAGCTGCTCGCTAAGGAAGGTGAGTCGCAGTCGAACTCCACTTGGGACGAAGTCGTCAATCGGATCAAAGAACCGGAGAAGAGCCGCCGGATCGGGTTGCGGAAACAGATGCATGCGCTCGAACTCGATGCGCCGCCGCCAGTGGCAGCCGCTTATGGCGTCGAGAATATGGAGGAGGCGCCGGTAACGCACATCCTCAAGGTGGGCGACCATAAGATGAAGCTCGCGCCCGTTCCCGCTGCCTTGCCGCTGGCTTTTGCTCATCGCCTGGACGTGCCCACGGCCGTAAAGGGTCGCCGTACGGCGTTGGCCGATTGGCTGGCGGCGCCGGAGCATCCGCTTACCGCGCGAGTCATGGCGAATCGCATTTGGCAGGCGCGGATGGGGGCGGGCTTGGTCCGCACGATGAACGACTATGGTGCGCTGGGCGAACGGCCGACGCATCCCGCGCTGCTCGATTGGCTCGCTACGGAGTTTGTCGCGCAGGGCTGGAGTGTGAAAGCCATGGACCGGCTGATCTTACTTTCCAGCGTCTACGCGCAGGCCGGCACTCTGGACGCTGAGAAGATGAAGACCGACCCGGATAATAAACTCTACTGGCGCGCCCATCGCCGCCGTATGGATTCCGAAATGTTGCGGGATAACTTACTCGCCCTGAGCGGCGAGCTAAATCGTAAAGCCGGTGGCCCGGCCGTGCGTGTGCCGATTGAGCCCGAGTTATACGAATTGATCTTTACCGAGGCCGAGCCCGATAACTTATGGCCGTTGCCCAAAGATACGACCGAGTTCAATCGCCGCAGCCTGTACTTACTGAATAAGCGCACGGTCCGGCTGCCCATGATGACGAATTTCGATCAGCCGGATGCGATGAGCTCCTGCCCGCAGCGGGCGTCGAGCACGCATGCGTTGCAGTCGCTGTCGTTGATGAATTCGGCTTTTGCGCAGGATCGGGCGAAGGCCTTTGCTTCGCGATTGGTGACCGAGTGCGGCCCGAATCAGGCCTGCCAGTTGAAGTCGGCTTACAGTTTGGCCGTGGCGCGCGCGCCGAAGCCAATTGAAGTTACACAAGCGCAGAAATTCTTTACCCAAGGAGGAAAGCTCGAGGAATTTTGCCTCGCGCTGATGAATCGCAATGAGTTCGTCTATCTTCCCTAAACACTTAATTCCGGCGGCGGTGTCCCGGCGCGATGTGCTGCGCGGATCGGCCCATGGCTTTGGCGCGTTGGCCTTGCAAGGTATGCTGGCGCAGGCCAAGTCGGTCAATCCGCTGGCCGCTAAACAGCCCCATTTCGCCGGCAAAGCGAAGCGGGTGATTTTCTTGTTCATGGTGGGCGCGCCCAGCCAGATGGATACTTTCGACCCCAAGCCGGCGCTTAAGAAATTCGAGGGCCAGAAGTTGCCGGAGAGTTTCGGCAAAGTGGGTAGCCAATTTACGGATGGGTCCACGCCGATTTTAAGTTCCCCCTGGAATTTCAAACAGTACGGCCAAAGTGGCATGTGGGTGAGCGACTTATTCCCGCACTTATCGCAGTGCGTGGACGACATGTGCTTTGTGCGCAGTTTCCATACCGATAGCGTGGTGCACGCCCCGGCTATGTATCATGTCCACTCGGGCCGCATCCTGATGGGGTTCCCGAGCCTGGGCGCTTGGGTGACTTACGGCTTGGGTAGTGAAAGCGACAACTTACCCGCCTATGTCGTGATGCCCCAACCGGAAGGCACGCCAGAAGGCGGTACGCCTTGTTGGGGACCCGGATTCCTGCCCGCCGTCCATCAGGGCACCGTGTTTCGCAGCGGCGCCAATCCGATCATGCACCTGAAGTCGCCGGTGGCGCCCGATCGCCAGCGCCGCACCCTCGACTTACTCCAGAAGATGAATCAGATGGATGCCGATCCGCTCGACTCCGATATGGCGGCACGGATTTCTTCCTACGAGTTAGCGTTTAAGATGCAGACGGCGGCGCCGGAAGCGGTGGATTTTTCCAGCGAATCCGCCGCCACCAAGCAATTATACGGATTGGACGAAGACCGCACCCGCGAGTTTGGCGGCCGCTGCTTACTCGCGCGGCGCTTAATTGAGCGAGGCGTGCGCTATATCCAGATTTATTCGGGAGGCGGCCCGGTGTCGATCCAATGGGACGCGCATAGTCATCTCAAGAAGAACCACGAGAAGATGTGCGGACTTACCGATAAGCCGATCGCGGGCTTACTCAAGGACTTGAAATCGCGCGGCTTACTCGAAGATACGCTAGTAATTTGGGGTAGCGAATTCGGCCGTTTACCGATGTCGGAATCGGGTAATGGGCGTGACCATAATCCGCACGGCTTCACGATGTGGTTCGCCGGCGGGGGCGTCAAAGGCGGCCAAGCGATCGGCGAAACTGACGACTTCGGCCTTAACGGGGTGGGTAACCGTTACTCGATGCGCGACTTCCATGCGACGATCCTGCACGCCTTGGGTCTCGATCAGAATCAACTCTGGTACCTGCACAATGGCCGCAACGAAAAGCTTACCGACTTTGGGGGCAACGTGATCCAGCAGGTGTTTGGCTAAGTACGGCCAGGGCAAATT
>JBBQQS010000173.1:0-9801 GCA_038215525.1 Bryobacterales bacterium | reverse complement strand
GCTCGCGAGTGCTATGCGATACCAACCACCCCGACCTGGGGATCCACATCATTGAGGTCGCCACCGGGGAGCGCGAGTTCATTTGCGACAGCGGCGCCACCAACGGAGGGAGCCAGTGGAAGACTTCCCGCTATGCCCTTGCCGAGGACTTCTCGGCCGCCCGCAGTGCCGCCAAAACGGACGGGACCCTCAGTTGGATGGAAGCCGCAACCGACACCGTGTACGGCCCGCAGTGGACACATCCACACCCATCCTGGAGCCCCGATGAGACACGGATCGCCTTCGGCAGCGACCGGACGGGCATCACCCAGGTGTATGTCTGCGACCTCGAGTGACAGTTATCCGGCCGCGCGCCTAAACCATCCAAACCCGCCGCATCCCGTACCGCACACCGAAATACAACAACCACCCCACCGGCCCAAACAGAAACGTCAACAACAGGCAAGGCACCATCACCCAATGCGGCACCCCGTGCTTTAGCGCATCCCGCACTTCCCAAGCCCCTGTGAACAAATCGAAAGCCAGATAGTGGATCCACCCCGCCAACAGCACATTGGGATTGGCGAACAGCTTCGTCACGTCTGCCAGCCTCCCAAAGCCCCCGTCGCCTTCTCCCCAATGCTGCCCCAACAGCACCGCGTAAGCCACCGCCAATACCAAAGGCAAACCCACCGCGGCCACCGGCTGGGTGAAGCGCCAGCGCGGCGCCACCACCAACAACAGCCACCCGGGCAACACCAGCGTGCTTACGAACTGGAAGATCTGCTCCGCCGTCATCTCACTGCCAATACTGCCACTGCTTCGTCATCACCGTAAAGACGCTTAGGCAAAGATTCGTCACCCCGTGCACCAGAATCATATCCCCCAGGCTCTTCGTTTTCACCATCCACCAGTTATAGATCACCCCGCATAAGAGCCCCACTTCCCAAAACGCGCCGTGCTCGGAAGCGAACAACGCGGCCACAATCCAGAACGCCTGCGCCGAATACGCCCCCAGCGGCACCGTCTCAAAATCCGGTTTGATCAGCCAACGCATCATCCAAGCCCGCCAGAACAGCTCCTCGATAATCGGCACCAGCACCGCCGCGCGAATAGTCCGAAAAAACAGGACCATGGGATTCGACAACAGGTTCAGGTCGATCGAAGTGTTTAGCGTGCCCACGCTCGAAAACAGCCAATGCGTCCGGTAGCCAGGAAACAACTGGTCCGGCAGCACCCACATCGCGCAGACCGCCACGCCCAGCAAAATACTCTGCAACGGCCTAACACAACTGAACGAAATCACGTGCCGCGAGAAAAACCACAACACCCCGGAGAGCACCAGGACGCGCAGCGGAAATTCGAGTGACCCCAAAGGCGCGAGGTAACTCTGAATCGCCAAGATGCCCAAAAACACGGCCATTGGCAAGACATAGGGAATTGCGGGATGCTTCAAACGGGGGTCCTCCAAATTAAGTCGCTTAACAAATCGTACCGCAAATGCATTCACTGCTCTTTTCGCCCGTACCCTCAACCACTTAGCTCAAATAGCTTGCCGGTCAAGGGTAAATTAAAGCTAGTTCTTTTCTTTGGCGGGCTCCATTAGGTATCCGGATGTCTCGTATCACCTGAATCAAATCAACAAGCTCCCAGTTCGTTTCGTCAAGTTACGGCGTGCGAACCTCCTATTTTGTAACCGAACGGTAGCTTTTCACGCCCAGTCGTGCTAATTTTCAGCCAAACACCTATGCTTCACCGTGTTGTGATGATTACGCTCTTGTTCACCCCCCTGGCTCTGCCCCAGGCCACCAGCAACGCCGGCGACGTCCGCGGCGTTGTCACCGATAGCACCGGCCAAGCCATTGCCCAAGCCAGGCTCACGTTACTCAATGCCGAGCGCGGCTTCACCCGCCTAGCCGAGGCCAACGGCCAAGGCGAATTCGCCCTTGCGCTGGTGCCACCCGGCACCTATAAGCTGCGTGTCGAGTCGGCCGGCTTCGGCACCAAAGTGCTGGAAGGCGTCGAGGTCCGCGTCGGCGACGTGGTGACTCTCAACCTGACCCTCGCGCCCAGCGCCGTCGCGACAGAGATCGTCGTCAGCGCCGAGGCGGCCGCCGTTGAGGTGGAACGCACTCAGCAAGCGAACACCATCGAGCAGCGCTCCATCACCAACCTCCCCATCAACAAGCGCAACTTCCTCGACTTTGCCGTCCTCGCGCCCGGCGTCGTCTCCACCCAGAATCTCGCCGACGACACCAGCTTCCGCCCCATCCAAACCCCTAACTCCGGCCTCAGCTTCGGCGGCTCCAACGGCCGCGGCAACGGCTTCTTCATTGATGGCCTCGAAAACTACGGCGTCTCCGGCGGTGTGCGTCCCACCTTCTCTCAGGAAGCCGCGCAAGAGTTCCAGATCAACCGTAACTCGTTCTCGGCTGAGTTCGGCAATGCTTCCGGCGGCGTGGTAAATATAATTTCTAAGTCCGGCACCAATACCTGGAAGGGGAACGTCTTTGGCTTCCTGCGCCATCGCAACATCCAGGCCCGCAATTACTTCGACCCGGGGAAGTCCGCCTTCACCCGCGTCCAGGCCGGTGCCACCGCGGGCGGCGCGCTCGTCAAGGACAAGCAATTCCTCTTCTTGGCCTACGAACGCTTGAGCCGGCAGGAAACCAACTTTATCCCCATCCTACAGGACCGTTCGGTCTTCACTCGCCTGCCACAAGGCCAAACCGACCTCCTCAATTTCCTCGAAGCCACCGGCAGCCCAGCCCTCGTTGGCCTCGCCCGCCAGGGCCGCTCCTTGCTTGTCCCCGGCAACAACCCCGCTGTCCCCCGTTTGTTCAACGACAACTCCGGCCGCTTCCCTTTCTCCGAGCGCAACCACCAACTCTCCGGCAAATACGACCTCCGCCTGAACGATAACCATAGCTTCTTCTTCCGGAGTAACTTCACCAAGAATCCGTCGAGTAACAATGCCTTCGGTGCGCTTGACGGCTTCAACCGCGGCCGCGCCGTCAACCAGACCGACCTTACCGGCGCCGTCTCCGACACCTACATCTTCAACCCGCGTTGGATTATGGAAACCCGCGCGCAGTGGGGCTACAACCGCCTCAAGGTGCTGCCCAACGACCCCAACGGCCCCGAGATCAACATCAACGGCTTCGGCTTCTTTGGCCGCCAGATCTTCGTTCCTTACCGCAACATCGAACGCCACTATCAGGCGCTGCAGAACTTCTCTTATGTCTCGGGTAAGCACAGCCTGAAGTTCGGCTGGGACATCAACCCCACCCGCGTCAACCAACAATCCGATACCTTCCTCGGCGGGCGTTTCACCTTCGGCTCGCGCATTCCCCACGCCTTGGTGCTGCAATCGGCCACCGGCGACCCCAACATCGCCACCACCCTCGGCGGCCTGCTCGCCAGCTCCGGTCAACAACGGCTGATCCCCGTTCTTAGCCAGCCCATCACCGCCCTGCAGTCTTACGCGCTTGGCATTCCCGAACTCTACCAACAGGGCTTTGGCGACCCCAATTACAAGATCACCACCACCCGGTATAACCTGTTCATCCAGGACACCTGGCGTGTCAATTCGCACCTGACTTTGAACGGCGGCCTGCGCTACGAAGTGGAGCGCCACAATCCGATCGTGCCGCGCGACTACAACAACATTGGGCCGCGCCTAGGCTTCGCCTGGGCGCCGGGTAACGACCAAAAAACGGCCATTCGTGGCGGTTATGGCTTGTATTATTCCCAGGTAAATGGCCAGATCGCCGGCGTCGCCGATCCGCTTTCCGGCCGCTTCATCAATCAGGTGTTACTCACTCCATCGAGCGCCATCTTCCGCGACCCGCGCAATAATCAATTCGTCACTTCGGCTACCGTCTTCCAAACCCTTACCGCGCAGGGCGTCATCGGCCAGCGGCAAATCTCCGAAGCCGACCTCGGCCAATTCGGCATCCGCATCGGCCCCAACTTGCCCGGCTCCGTGGTCTTCGGCATCGATCCCGGCTTCGTCAATCCCTGGGCCCACCAAGCCAGCTTCGAAGTGGAGCGCCAAATCGGCGGCTTCGCCGTTTCCCTCGGCTATAACTTTAACCGCGCCGCGCATTTGGCCCGCAATAGCGGCCGCAACGTGGCTTACTCCGGCCAGCGCCTGCCCGATGGCCGCCCCACCTTCATCCGCCCCAACCCCTTGTTGCTCCAGCTGAACCAAGCCGTTTCCGACGCTAATTCTTTCTATCACGCCGGCATCCTGCAAGTCTCCAAACGCTTCTCCAAGGGCTTCTCGTTCAACTTCAACCAGACCTTTTCCCGCGCCATCGACGAGTCGACCGACTTTAACTCCGATTACTCCCCGCAGGACCAACTCAATTTCCGTGCCGAGCGCGCGCTTTCGCCTTTCCATCAGAAACACCGCACCGTCTTCCATGCCGTCTACCAGTCGCAAGCCAAGTCGAAGTTCGTCAAGGACTGGAGCCTCGCCCCAATCTTCATCTTCAGCTCCTTCCGTCCGTTTAATGTCCTTACCGGCGTCGATAACCAGGGCGATACCTACGTTAACAATAAGCGCCCCGCCACCCTGGGCCGTAACATGGGCCAAGGTCCCAATTACTCAAGCGTTGACTTACGCATCTCCCGCCGCTTCCACTTCGGCACGCTTGAAAATACGGCCCTCGAGTTCTTAGCCGAAGGCTTCAACTTACTCAACCGGACGAATTTCCGCACCGTGAATAACATCGTGGGCGACGTGCCGGTGTCCAGCCTCCCGAGCCCCATCACCGCCAACCGTTCGACGGCCTCGACGCCCCTCGCCTACACCTCCGCCCTCGACCCCCGGCAGTTCCAGTTGGGCTTGAAGCTCTTCTGGTAACGCCATCGACATCTTAGGGCGCTAAAATAGTGGCCGCATGAAGAAAGCAATTCTATTTGTCACCCTCGCCGGCGCGGCGGTCTACTTAGTCTCGCAACCCTCGCCTCTGCAAAGGCTCGGCAAGCAAACCGACGGCAGCGTGCTGATCCCTAACGGCTGGCGCATCGACCCGGCCGGCCGGCAGATTCCGCTCGACACGATGCCCACCACCAGCTTGGTTACGCCTGACGGCAAGCACCTGCTGGTGCTGCACCAAGGCTATAACCCGCCCTCGATCGCCGTCCTGGCTTTGCCCGGCCTCGAAGAGAAGTCCCGCGTGAAAGTGCCCGACGCCTGGCTCGGCATGTCGATGACGCAGAACGGCCGGCAGGTCTACGTGGGCGGCGGCGCACAGTCGGCGGTCTATGAGTTCAGCCTGTCCGAAGCCGGGGTCCTCACCAACACTCGCACCTTCGAAGTCACGCCCGCCGCCAGCCGCACGCACGAGGACTTTGTCGGCGACGTCCAGCTATCGCCCAACGACCGCTTGCTTTACGCCACGCTCCTCTACCGCGACCAGGTGATCGTCATCAACCCGCAATCCGGCCGCGTCATCGAGCGCATCAAGACCGGCCGCCGCCCTTACCAGATCCTCTTCCATCCGCTGGGCGCGAGCTTCTTCGTCTCCAGTTGGGCCAACGCCGCCGTCTACCAGCACAAGGCCGAAACCGGCGAGTCCCTCGGGATGACCCGTACCGGCCCCCACCCCACCGGCATGGTCTGGAGCGACCGCCAGCCTAACCTCACTGATGAAGAGAAGGCCGAAAACGTCAAAATCGACTGGAAATACCGCCTTTTCGTCACCGCCGCCAACACCAACCGGGTGGACGTACTCGCCGTCAACGACCGTGGCGAGGTGAGGAATCTTGAGTCCATCAACGTCGCCCTCTTCCCGCGCCAACCCGCCGGCATGACGCCCACCGCACTCTCGCTCAGCGCTGACCAATCCACACTTTACGTCGTCTGCTCCGATGCCAATGCCGTGGCCGTGGTCGATGTCTCTGCCCGCCGCAGTCGCGTGCAGGGGTTCATCCCCACGGGCTGGTATCCGGTGGCCGCGCGCAGCTTGAAGGATGGCCGGTTGCTGGTGATGAATGGCCGTGGCGAACGCAGTTTCCCGAATCCGAATGGCCCGAATCCCGCCAGCAAGCCCGCCCCGGTCCACTTAGGCAACGCCGCCGTCGAATATGTCGGCCGCATCCAAACCGGCACCATTTCGGTGATTGACCCATTCAACGACGAGGCACTTACTGCTTACACGAAACGTGTGATGGCCAACACGCCTTATCGCGACGAGTTACTCGACCGGGTAAACATCCCCGCCGGCAATCCCATCCCCGGCAAGGTGGGCGACGCCTCGCCGATCGAGCATGTCATTTACATCGTCAAAGAGAATCGCACTTACGACCAGGTGCTGGGCAACTTAGGCATTGGCAACGGCGACCCCAACTTAGCGCTCTTCGACGAATCGAATACGCCCAACCACCGTAAGCTCGCCAAGGAGTTTGTCCTGCTCGATAACTTCTACGTCAACGCCGATGTCAGTGCGGACGGCCATAACTGGACCACCTCCGCCATTGCCAACGACTATGTGCAGAAAATGTGGCCCAATAGCTACGGTGGCCGCCGCAAGCACTATGACTACGAAGGTGGCGAACCCGCTGCCATTCCCCCGGCGGGCTACCTTTGGTCGAATGCCCAAGCCGCCGGCGTCACGATGCGCAATTACGGCTGGTGGAGCGAAAATGGTCCGGTGGGCATCAAGCAAGTGCGCGATCCGATTCTGCGGCCCGTCACCAACATGGCCTTCCGCGGCTTCGACCTCGACTATCTCGATGTCGACCGCGCCAAGGTCTTCATTGACGAGTTAAAGCAATTCGAAACCAGCGGCAATTTACCCAAGCTCATCTTCCTGCGCATCGGCAACGACCATACCTCCGGCCTCGCCGCCGGCAAGTACACGCCGCGCGCCGCCATGGCCGATAACGACTGGGCGCTGGGCCAGATCGTCGCCGCCGTTTCGAAAAGTAAGTTCTGGGCCAAAACCGCCATCTTCGTCCTTGAAGACGACGCCCAAAACGGCCCCGACCACGTCGACTCGCACCGCTCCCCGGCCTACGTCCTATCGCCCTACACCCGCCGCGGCATCATCGATTCGACGATGTATAACACCACGTCGATGCTTCGCACCATCGAGCTGATTTTGGGCATCAAGCCAATGACCCAATTCGACGCCGCCGCCCGCCCCCTGTGGAACGTCTTCGCCGCCAACCCCGACCTGAAGCCCTACGAGTCCGTGAAGCCCACCCACCCCATGGACGAGCGCAACGTCGCCACCCCAGCCACCGCCGCCCTGGTGCGGCGCAGTAACTCCCTAGACCTCGACCAAGCTGACGAGATCGACGACGACGTCATGAACGAAATCCTCTGGCGAGGCATCAAAGGCACCGCACCGCCCACGCCCGTCCGCAGTTTCTTTGGGCGGTAATCATTGTGCTGGACATCCATGGTGAACAGGTGATCCGCCGCTGACGCGGGCGGGCTCAAAGGGCGAAGAACACATCCGCCAAGCTCACCCGCCGACACATAGATACACCGGCTCTTCGGGGTAGGGGCTTTGTACCCGTCTACTGTCCTGCACCACGACATCCGGCACCAGATAACGATTCGGCCTAACGAGTACCGAAACTTCCGCGCCCGCCCGGAAACCGGGAAAGTTCAGGTTGATCAACTGCAAGATCTGGCTCTGAATCATCGAATGATTCCACGCCTGAAGGGGCTTGGGCCTCAGCACTCCGTCCAGGTCATCGCACGAAGGTTTGTAGGTGGTCGATAGATACTCGTCCACCGAAATGAGGGTCGCGCTTTCCATGCCTAGATTGTACCCCCGGCAGCAGAGTGTGCCGCGGCAGTCGCCCGTCGGAGGACGGTGAACATCTCTTGCCACTCTTCTTGACTCATTGAGGCCTCAAACCGAGCCTGCGCCGCCGCCTCGTTCCGTTGCTTTGGCCCAAACTCGAGATCCGTCAGGACCTTGATCGCTTCATCGAGCTTAGTTCTCCGGATATTCGCTTTGGGTTTAGTCGTTGGCATTCAAATGTCTGAGGATAAGTTCGTCAATTTCGTCTTGACTTAGGTCGAGGCTCTTCATATCTTCTCCGATTGCTTCCAACTCGCCACGGCTGGGGTAGGCCAGGGTTCTTAGATCGGTCGCGTTGACCTGGGTATGGCCGCTAAACCGACGAAAATATTGATCAACAGCGGTTGAATTCAGAAAGGCAAATAATCCTTTCGCTAGTTCACGCCCCAAGCCCTGTCCACTAGCGTGAAAGTAATTCAAGTGATTCTCAAAACCTATCCATGGCGCATCGACCTCAGACGGGTCATACAGGCAGGCTACGATACGGCGCTTTTCTTCCTTGGACGTGAAGCGCTTTGTCAAAAGGTAGATCCCAGCGGGCACCAGCGAAGGCCGTGTGTCAGAGTTATCGAGAATTGCGTTTGGCTTTCGCGCGTCCAGTTTTGGCCAATGAATCGTTCCACCGTTGAAGTGGCAGGGATAAATCAGAGGCGCAGTGCCCGGTCCCGGTTCTTTCCGCAGCGCCGGCTTGAGACGAAAATCTACTACGCGGCCGGTAGAAATCGTAAGCCCTAAAGAAGTGAGCGCCGCCGAGAGTCCCCGCAGCGCCTGCTTCGCGTCCTCATGACTCTGAGCGGACGGAATGTGAATGAATCTTTCCGTGTCGTGAGGATGCACGACCTCGGAGAATGGGAACGTGCGTTGCCTAATCACTCCATCCGGCTCGCCGCTACTCGAGGAGATGTCGATATTGCGGGGTTGCGTTTTGCCTTTTACCGCGTGGAAAATGACGTTTTCTTGCAACACGCTGTCCGCTCTAAAGGCGGCGTGTCTTGACTCAAAGACATGCAGCCGACGTAGTTCAAGATCGCTAAGAAAATCCTCGCGGAACGCGCGGAAATACGGTCCGTTGCAGAAACTTCGAGGAGTGATGCCCACCATTTGCCCAGATGGCGCGAGCAACCTTCGGATAGGAGAAACAAAGGCTGTATGGAGATTGCTGGTCTCGATCCCTAGCGAACTCAGCACTCTTCGCTCTTTGGCACTAGCGCCGATCTTGCGGTAAGGAGGGTTTATGATAGCGGCGTCGAACGTAGGGGGCTCGTCCGCAAAGAAGCCTCCCGCCAGCCGCGCCGACATCTCCTGAATGAAATCGCCGTGATGAATTTCGCACGTGAACTGGATCCCCGCCTTCCCACACCGAGACGTACATTCATTCATCGCGGTGCTCAGCGGGTCAATCAAGAGCGGATCAACTTCGAATAGGGTTGCGTGAACCAATCGAAGGCCGACATTCTCCGTGCGCCTTCGCGCGAGGAAAGCTGTTGTGAGTGCACCCACGCCTGCCCCGGCGTCGAGCAAGCGAACGGTGTTGGGAAGCGCTCCGAACATCGAAGCCATGAAATCGGCGATCGGTTTAGGGGTAAAGAACTGGCCGAGTTCGCTCCGCCTTTCCCTCAAAGGCCCAACATTTGCTTCATTCATGTTCAGCTATGGATTGCGAATGGTGGTTTTGGTCGGGGCGGTGGGATTCGAACTCACGACCCTCTGCTCCCAAAGCAGATGCGCTACCAGGCTGCGCTACGCCCCGACTTCCACCTCCTATCGTACCAGCTTCCAGCGTGTTAAGGTTGCCCCCCCGTTGCCCGTGGCCTTCGGCCGTTTACAGGTGCAAGGCAAAATCCGGCGCGTGTCGACCAACGGACGGCTCGACAATCAGCGTTATCGCTACACTTTGTGGAATCTGCCCCTGCCGACGCGCCCCGCCGAAGAAGCCTTCGCCGACCTCGCTCGCCTGTACTTCTCCTGGACCGGACCCGCCACCGCCGCTGAG
>JBBQQS010000172.1:0-9828 GCA_038215525.1 Bryobacterales bacterium | reverse complement strand
GCCTGCCGACGGTGGTAACGCTTTTTGACGGCACAAAGCGGCTGACTTCGGCCGGCGCGGCGAAGGCGCTGTTTTCGCCTTTGCCGAAGGTGATGCTGGTGGGCTCTTCCACCTGGAGCCAGGGCTCAAACCGCTTCCTGCGCGAGTTCTTCGAACTGACCGGCGATGTATCCATGCTGGGCGTAAAGGCCAGTTCCTGGGTGACCAGCGGCGGCGCGCATACCGGCGGCGAGATGGTGGCGATGGACACCCAACGCTCCTTGCAGGGGCTGGGCGCGGCGGTGTTTACGCTCGGCCAGAAGCAGATGGTGCTGACGACAGATGAGTTCGAAGACCGCAAAGCGGGCGAGTTCAGCTTGCTCGACGTCTGGTTCCTCGATCGGTTTGCGCGGATGATTGCGCTCCAGACGCTGGACCCGGCGGCCATCCCCAAGGCGAGCGAGAAGCTTGAGTTCAACATTCGCTACTACTCTGGCTTCCCTAAGAAGAGCGGCTTCGAGAGCGAAGAGATCCAGCGGATGCAGAAGGTGCTGGCCAGCCTGACGACGCGCGGATCGGCGGCGCGAGAGGACTTTCTGCAGGAGGTCCGCTAACGCCGAAGCAGGGGGTAAGACACGTAGTTCGTAGGCACCGACATCGAATCGATGGGCTCATCCAACTTCACATCGGCGCGCCGTCGGCCAGTAACGCGCACCTATCCGAGATAGTCGCCTTCGTCGGCCTTTAGCGCCTCCAACTCGACGTGATTGTCCGGGGCCACGGCCTCTTGCCATTGCATCCATCGCTTCCAGCCTTCGGGCATGGAATCGGCAGCATCGATATCGAGGATCCCCGTTCGCTCCCAGCGCCGGCGCCACCAAGCGGCGGAATGCAGGCCCGCGAGTCCGGGCTCCCACCAAGGCTGGAGGGCCGGCGGAACCTCATCATCGAACTCGCGCATCAGCCCGGCTTGCGCGATCCCAATTGTGCCACCCGGTTCGATCCGTCAGCCATTCCGTTAGCCAGATCGCGTTAGCGCCGCCACTGGGATTCGCCATCACCCATTGCGGGTAGTATTGGTTTGACCGCGGGAACCGGTCATTCATGAGGGTATCCAAGGCGTCATTACCTTTCTGTGCACTGCTCGAATTATAGGCGTTTGGGCTGTCGCGGAGGGGGGGGACGAGAACCGCGCGAGCGGACGGGTCTCCCTGCCACCTTCGCCTCTTTGGCAGGACCTATGCAGAGTGCAGGAGATGCATTGCATATACAATAGAGATGATGTTCGACTGGGACCGGCACAATCTGAAGAAGATCAAGTCTCACGGCCTCGAACCGGCCGAGGTGGAACATGCCCTGACCAGCAGCCCGATTTTGATTTACGAGCAGGATGCTGACGGCGAGGCGCGGTGGGTCTACTACGGCGAAACGGCCAAGCTTCGCCTGCTGGCCGTCGTCGTGACGGAACGTCAAGGAAAGATCAGGGTCATTACCGCATACGAACTCGATGCCGGGCAGAAGAGAGACTATCTTGAGCGCCGTGTTTTGGAGGAGTGAATCATGAGAAAACGCACAGAAAAAGAATCGGTGATCCCGAAATTCGCCGACGAGCAGGCAGAAGCGGATTGGTGGGCGAGTGAGGCCGGACGCCAGTTTCTGACTTCGCGACCGTCGGGGAAGAAGCTTAAGAATTCGGCTGGGTCGAAGCTGGTGACGAAGCTGGCCGCCTCGCAGAGCGTGCAAATTGCATTGCGGCTGCCGTCGCTGGATATCGCCAAGGCGCGCGAAATCGCCGAACGCAAGGGTATCGGCTACCAGACGCTGCTTAAGATGATCGTGCATGAAGGTTTGCGGCGAGTGGATAGGCAGTCGTGAACTCGGGATTCGCGGTCGCAGTCGCCGTCAGAGTTCGAACAGTTCGAATTTGGGGAGGCCGTTGATCTCATCGTTTTGATGTTGAGCGACTATGGGAGGTCCAAAGGTGGGGATCGCCCAACCTTCCGAAGCTATCGCGAGCGTGGAGTTTTTGAGAGGGGGCCGTTAGAGGCCCGCGGCAGAAGCGAGACATGGGCGGAGACGATGCGCCAGCCTTCGGGGAAGCGGACCCAGACCTGGCTTTGCCGGCCACGCACCGTGCCGGACGCAGTCTCTCGGGAGAACTCGAGAGTGACGCTGGCAGAGTCGCGGCCAAAGGTGACGATGTCCAGACGGTCGATCCGGCGGGCCAGATTCGCCGCGGGCCGGCTTTTGCGAAAGGCTTCGAGTTCGTCCGGGCCATACAGATTCTCGGCGACGCCGAAGCGCATCACTTGCGGGCCGGCCCAGAACATGGCGACCAAGGTGTCGACGTCGTTGTTCACCAGCGCCTGCTCGTAGCGCGGATAGAGTTCCTGCAACTCGGCCAGGACTTCGGGCAGATTCACCATTATGGGGCACCTCGGGAAGGGAACATCAATCGCGCGGGCAGGATGCTTTTGGCGATGGACCCGCTGACGGTATAGACCGGTTCGTTCACCACCTGGCTGAGCCGCAGCCGCAGTGCGACACTGCAAAGCAGATAGGCCTGCACCGGATCGAGCCCCCAGCGGTCGGCAAGAAAATCGACCATGCGGCTGGTGGCGCGTTGGGCGGCGGTCGCGATGTCTTCGCCGCACTCGATCACCATCCAGGCATCGCCCGGAGTATCCGGCACGATCGCTTCGCTCGACTCAGCCAACGGACCCGTGATCGACTCGCCCTGATGCAGATGGAAGCGGAGCGTCACGTCGAGCGGTGCCTCAATGCCGTTGATGCAGACCTCGCCATCGCCCTGCGCGGCATGGCCGTCGCCGCAACTGAAGAGAGCGCCGGGCACAGTGACCGGCAGATAGAGCTTGGCGCCCGCACAGAGTTCTCGCACGTCCAGGTTGCCGCCAAAGTTGCCCGGCGGACGCGTACGGAATTGGCCATCCTCGGCGCGGGCGACGCCCATCACTCCCAGAAACGGCCGCAAGGGCAAGGTGGCCGGTTTCAGGGAACGCGTGGTATCGCCGTCGAGTTCCCAATGAAAGAGATAGGCCTCGCAGAAGCGCTCTTTCAAGAAGCCCAAGCCGGGCGTCACGCTGGTCCAGCCCCAGCCGCGGTGGCGCACCGAGAGCACCTCGATCTCCAGCACATCGCCCGGCGCGGCGTCCTCGATCCAGATGGGTCCCGTAAGCGAGTGGATGCGGGTGCGGTCGATGGCGAGGAACTCAGCGGCGGTCATGCCGGGGCGAACCTGGCCGCCACTCGCGTCCTGGCATTCGATCTCGACGGTGTCGCCGGACCGGACGCGGATGCGGGGGGCGAGTGAACGATCCCAGACGGAGTGCGTGGGCGTGGCCGTCAGCTTCATAATACGCGCACCGTCATTTGGATTTCGACCAGTGCATTACGGGGCAGGGCATTGACGCCGACCGAGGCCCGCACGTGCTTGCCCGCTTCGCCAAAGACTTCCACCAGCAGATCGGAGGCGCCGTTGACCACAGCCGGAGGGCCGGCGAACCCGGCGACGCAGTGGACATAGCCGTTCAAAGAAACCACCTCGGCCACCTGGTCCAGCGAGCCCAGTTCGCGCCGGATCACGCTGAGCTGCGTCAGTGCGCAGGCGCGGGCGGCAGCGTAGCCTTCGGCCTCAGTACGGTCCTCACCGACGGCGCCGGTGATCACGCCATCGGGCCCAAGGGAAATCACACCGGCGAGGAAAAGCAATTCGCCCACGCGCTTGGCCGAAACGTAAGTGCCTCCGGGCGAGGGAGGCGGTGGCAATTCGAGGTTCATTTCCGCAAGCCGTTGCTCGGCGTTAGACATGTTTGAGAGGGTAACACGACTCACGGCAGGAACTTGGTGGTGAAGGCCTGGCCGGCATTGATCGCGCGGCGGATGACGCCGAGTTGGGTGAGTTGCTGATTGAGCGTGGCCCAGCGCGCAGGGTCCATCTGGCCGATGGCCGCGCCGGAGAGATCGTCGCCGGTGATGAACTTGCCATCGCGCAGCGCCTGCACCGTGAAGGCCATCAATTCGGCCTTCTGGGCTGGGTTCCGCTTTTGGATGAGTTCATGGGCGGGGCCGGGGTCGCGCAGGTATTCGCGCCATCCTCGGATGGAGGCGCGGACGAACTTCCTGGTGGCCTCGGGTTGCTGGTCCAGGAAGCGCTGGTGGCCGAAGATAGTGCGGTAAGGGTCATAGCCGGCGGTGTTGATCAGGATGGTGCGATATTTGACGCCGGCCTGCTTCACGAAGAAGGGCTCGCTGGTAATGAAGATCTGCTGGATGTAGTTCTTGTCGGCCAGGAAGCTGGCGACCGAATGGGTGGCGGGTACTTCACGGACGTTCTTCAAATGGTACTGGCTCACCAGAAATTTGAGCCAGGTGGCGCCGGGCTGGGCGGCGATGGCGCGGCCTTCGAGGGCGGGGAAGTCCTGCACGGGCGAGTCCGCATGCATCATGATCGCTTGCGGATCGTGCTGCATGAAGGCCGCGACGGAGCGCACGGGCAGCCCATTCGAGACCGATGTCAGAACCTGGTCGCTAGAGCCGAAGCCGAAGTCCGCGCCGCCGCTCGACACCACTTGATAGGTGCTGGTGTATTGGCCAATCGGCAGCACGGTGACGTCGAGCCCTTCGGCCGCGTAGTAGCCTTTGGCCAAGGCCGTATAGAAGCCACCGTGCTCGGGTTGGGGATACCAGTCGGCTTGCAGGCGAATGGCGACGCGCCCGTTCGGGGCGATGGGCCGCTCGGATTGGCAAGCGGTGAGGATGGCGAAGAGACAAGGGAGAATGACACGTTTCACAAGTTCCCCAGTCTAGCGGCAAGATGCAGCAGGCGTCCATCGTCTTCGCGCGCAGCGGCCAGTTGCAGGCCGCCGGCGCCTGGTATGGGGATGCTGACGGCCGGCAGACCCGCCAGGCTGACGGGTGTCGTGTAGCGGAGCAGGCGGGCGCGGGTGGGGCCGTGGTCCTCTCCGGCGGCGAGCCGCAACACCGGCGCGGACGGGAGCAGCAGCAATTCGTGCTCGGCGAGCAGCGCATCCATGCGACGCCGGAAGTCGGCGTGGCGCTCACGCCAGGCGGCCATCTCTTCTGCGCCCAGACTCGCTCCCCACTCCAGCCGCTGGCGAATGGCGGGTTCGAAGGCGTGGTGGTGGCCCTGATGGTGGCGCGCCGCCTCGGAGGCTTGGATGGGGGCGAAGATGGCTGCCGCGTCGTGCCACCAGGGGACCGCGATGGGTTGCGCTTGCAGCCCCAGGGCTTCGAGTGCCCGTTGACCACGAGCCAGGCCCGCGCGGATCGCCGGGTCACAATCGTGCAGAAACTCGTCGTCGACCACGGCGAAACGCCGGTAGGGTGCGCCACCTTCCACCGGACCGAATACGGCCCCGAGCCGAGGTCCATCGGCCAGATTGCGAAAGAGCCATCCCATCGTATCGAAGCTCTCGGCCAGGTGCGCGGCACCCTGCCAATCGCCACGACCCAGCGAGGCCCGATAGCCCGCCAATCCGCACAGCGCCGCCGGTACGCGGATCGACCCTCCGGTATCCGTGGCCAACGCCGCGTCGGCCGAGCCTTCCAGCACGCTGGCTGCCGCGCCGCTGGAGGAGCCGCCTGTCAGCGCGCCCGCGTCGCCTGGCTGCAGGCAGTCGCCAAAGTCAGGGTTCTCGCCGGTGAGCCCATAGGCCAACGGATGCAGGTGCGTCTTGCCCATCAGGACGGCGCCGGCCGCGCGCAGTTGCTGGACGACCCAGGCATCGTGCGTGGCCAGCCCGTGCAGGTCGCGGTAAAAAGCAGTGCCGAGCGACGTGGGCGCGCCGGCTACGTCGAAGCAGTCTTTCACCGAAACCATTAGTCCGCGCAACTCAGTACCGGGAGCGTCGGCGCTGGCTAGGGTCCAGGCCAGATCACGCCACAGGTAAGTGTTTTTCCCGTGGTTGCCGTTGCCGCGTTCCCAGGCCTGAAGAATCCGCACATGCATGTTATGTTTCAGTGTATGCCCCACGCTGACGCTGAACACATGGCCGCATTGGTGGCTTACACCAAGCGTTCCCATCGAACTCCTTATCCGGTGCCCTTTGGGGCCTTGATCGTCGCGACGAAGACGGGCGAGACGCTGTTGCGTGCGTTGAACGCCGTGGCCCGCGAGTACGATCCGAGTGCGCACGCCGAAGTCCGCGCGCTCCGCATGGCGACCAAGCGGCGCAAGAATATGTCACTGGCCGGCTATACGCTCTACACCACATGCGAGCCGTGCCCGATGTGCATGAGCATGGCGCTATGGGCGGGCATTGATCGCGTCGTTTATGGCGCCACCATCGAGGACGCCACGCGCCATTTCGACCAGATTCATATCGCCGCCGAGGAGGTCGCGCGGCGCAGTGATATGCGTTGCAAGGTGGTGGGTCCGGTGTTGCGCGACGAATGCTATGAGTTGTTTGCTCATCCGGCCTTCCGGAAGCCAGCAGCCAAGCGGACGCGGAGGTCCAATGCCTGAGTTCCCCGGCCTGGCCGCACAAGTTGCTGACCCCGCCCGCGTGCTCACGACGCCCGCCGTGCTGGATCGCCTATCGAAAGACTTCTACTGGTACTCACCCGTGCTGAAACGCCAATTGGCCGAAAAGACCGGCGACATAGCCGTCGAAGCCATCGACGCCGACGAAGTGCTCGCCATCGCTCGCTATGCGCGCCAGCATGGCATCCCGCTTACGCCGCGCGGGGCCGGCACTGGCAACTATGGCCAATGCATCCCGCTCGAAGGCGGCATCATCGTGGACCTTTCGCGCATGGACCGCATTGAAGAAATCACCGCCGATGGCGTCGCCGTCTGCCAGCCCGGTGTACGCTTAGCGGCGCTGGAGCAGGAAGCGACTTCGCAAGGCTGGGAACTGCGCATGTACCCGTCGACCCTGGCCAAGGCGACGGTGGGCGGCTTCTTAGGCGGCGGCTCCGGCGGCATCGGCTCCATCGCCCATGGCATGCTGCGCGACTTTGACACCGTGCGCGCGCTCGAGTTCGTCACCATGGAAGATACGCCGCGTATTGTGCGCCACGAAGGCGCTGCCGTGCACGAGATCCTGCACTGCTGGGGCACCAACGGCATCCTGACGCGCATCTGGCTCGCGCTGACGCCCGCCGTCGAGTGGAGCCAATTCGCGGTGGCGTTTCCCACTTACGAAGCGGCCTATCATTTCGCGCGCGAGATCGCCGAAGATGCGGTCTGGACGAAGCGGCTGGTCACCGTCTTTGAATGGCCCATCCCGTCGTTCTTCACCCCCGTCAAGCAAGTGGTAGCACCCGGCCAGGCGCTGATCTTCTTCATGATCGCCTCCGCCCAAGCCGACGCCTTTCGCGCCGCAGTTGCCGCAACCGGCGGCGAAGTCACCTTCGGCGCACCCTACACCGGGCCCCGGACCCAGCCGCTGCTCAGCGACTACACCTGGAACCACACCACGCTCTGGGCCATGAAGGCCGACCCCCAGTGGACCTATCTCCAAGCCGGATTCTCTAAAACCGAATGTCTGGAGCAGTGCCGCCTGCTGCGCGCCCGCTTCGGCAACGAGATCCTCTTCCACCTCGAGTTCATGAAAACCGGCGACGGCAGCATCATCCCTGGCTCCATCCCGCTGGTGCATTTCACCACCGAGGAGCGGCTCAACGAGATCATCGCCTATTGCCTCGAAATCGGCATGTCCATTGCCAATCCGCACGTGAATCACCTGGAGGACTCCGGGCGCTTCCGCGCCGACAACGTCCAGTTGCAGGCCAAGCAGCGCTACGATCCGCGCGGGCTGCTGAACCCTGGCAAGATGCTCAGCTTTCGTCCGGACACCCAAGTATGAAGACCTGGATCCCCGACGCGCGCCAGTTCGCGTACCTCACATGGAAGCAGGTGGATGCCCTGCCGCGCGAGGAGACGCTGCTGATTCTACCCACGGCGGCGATCGAGCAACATGGCCATCATCTGCCGCTCGCTACCGACACGCTGCTGAATAACCTGCTGCTGGGCCGGGCGCTTGCGCATGTGCCGGTCGAGTGCCCCATGTATGCCTTGCCTCCGATCTGCTATGGCAAAAGCAACGAGCACATCGGGTACCCCGGCACGCTGTCGGTGTCAGCGACGACGTTCATGGCCGTCGTCCGCGACCTCGGTGCCAGCGTGAATGCGGCGGGCTTTCGCAAACTGGTGCTCTACAACAGCCACGGCGGCAACACGTCGCTGGTGGATGTGATGGCTCGCGACCTGCGCGCTGAGTTCGGCCTGCGTACTTTCTCGCTCTTCGGTTCGCCGGGCGCGAGCTTCGACACGGTGAGCGAGCAGGAGCGCACCTATGGCTTTCACGCGGGCGAGATTGAGACCGCGTTCCTGCTGCATGCCACGCCTGAACTCGTGCATACCGGCGAGTACACGTCGCACTACATCGCCCGTGTCGATCGGCCCGAGTTGTTGAAGCCCGAGGGCTCGCACGCGAACTTCGCTTGGCTGACGCGCGATATCGCGCCGAGCGGCGTGATGGGCGACCCCGCGCCCGCCACCGCCGCCAACGGCGAGCGCTGGGTGAACGAAGCCGCCGCGCGCATCGCCGAGATTTTGATGGCCATGTACCGGTTTGTCCCCAGGCACGATGCTTAATTGCGGCAACGGAATTCGGCTGGAGAGCGGACGCCGCTGCACGCTCTCCGATGGCACCACGCTCATCTCGGACCACTACTATCCGGCCGGCCCAGGCCCCTGGCCCACGCTGCTGATGCGGCAGCCCTACGGGCGCGATATCGCCTCCACCGTCGTCTACGCGCATCCTGTCTGGTTCGCGCGCCATGGCTACCATGTCGTCATTCAGGACGTGCGCGGCCGCGGCGACTCCGAGGGTGACTTCTACCCGTTCCGCCACGAAGCGCACGACGGCGCCGAGACCATCGCTTGGCTCAACACGCTGCCCGCCGCCAATGGCCGCGTCGGCATGTACGGCTTCTCCTATCAGGGCTGCACCCAACTGCTGGCTGCGGCCGAGAATCCGCCGGGTTTGCAGTGCATCGCGCCCCACATGGCCGCTACTGACCTGTATCATGGCTGGTTCTATCATCAAGGCGCGCTGCGGCTGGCCTCCACCTTGGGCTGGGGCATCCAGATGCTGCGCGAGGACGCCCGGCGTCGAGGCTTACGCGAGGCCAGCGACCGCCTGGAGACCGCTTGGCGCAACCTGCCCGCCCAAGCCGGCTTCATGCCCTACAGCGACCATCCCGCCATCGCCGACCCCGCCCTGCCCTCGTACGTGCGCGACTGGATGACGCACCGCGAGGCCGGCGACTACTGGAGCGCGCTCGATATCGGCACCCGGCTCCACCAGGTGCGCGTGCCCGCGCTACACGTCTCCGGCTGGTATGACCTCTATCTCGAAGGCACCATCGCTGGTTATCTCGCCTTGCGCCACGGCGCGGGCACTCACTTCGCGCGAGAGCACCAATACCTGCTCGCCGGCCCGTGGATCCACCTCCCGTGGGGCGATCGCGTCGGCGACCGTCAGCTAGGCCCGGCGGCCAATCTCGACACCGACCGCGTGCTGCTGCGCTGGTTCAACCACTGGCTGAAGGATTCGGGCGAGTTCGGCGACGAACCCCGCGTCCGCCATTTCGCGATGGGCGCTAACGAATGGCGCTCCGCCGTCGACTGGCCCGATGGCGCTTCGGCCACGCTGTATCTGCACAGCGACGGCCATGCCAACTCGCGCCGCGGTGACGGCACGCTGAGCGCTGCGGCACCCGTCGACGAAGAGCCGCGCGACATCTTCGTCTACGATCCGGAAGTCCCCGTGCCTGCTCCCGGCGGTGCTTTAGATCAGG
>JBBQQS010000171.1:0-9836 GCA_038215525.1 Bryobacterales bacterium | reverse complement strand
CCTATCAGCCTGATGGCAGCCTGCGCCCGCGCCACCTTCCCGGCGCCCTAATCACCCAACCGGACGAGGCCGCCGCCAACGCGGTCAGGCTGGCCGAAGACGCCGACACCATTTGCCTCCACTCCGATACGCCGGGCGCTGTCGAGATCGCCCGCGCCGTCCGCCAAACGCTGGAGCAAAACGGCTACCGCCTCCGGCCCGTATAATGATTCAGTGCTAAGGAGGGCCATCGTCATTGGCGGAGCAATCGCGGCCACCGCGGCCGGCGCCCTCGCCTACCTCACCCACCAGGTCCGCCTCGCCGCCGACCTCGACGAAGCCCGCCCCGCTGACCTCATCATCGTCCTCGGCGCTGCCGAATACCGCGGCTTCCCCTCTCCCGTCCTCAAAAGCCGGCTTGACCATGCCCTCGCCCTCTACCGCCGCGGCCTCGCCTCCCGCATCCTCACCACGGGCGGCTCCGGCGGCGATCCCGATTTCACCGAAGGTGAAGTCGGCCGCAATTACCTGGTCCGCAAAGGGGTCCCGAGCGAAGCCATTCTGGTGGAGCCCGAAGCCGAAACCACCTTCCAAAGCGTCCTCGCCGCGGGCGAAATCATGGCCCGCATGAACCTCCGCTCCTGCCTGCTGGTCACCGACGGCTACCATCTTCTCCGTTCGAAAAAGATGCTGGAGGAACGCGGCTTCCTCGTCTACGGCTCTCCCCGCCGCGGCCAACGCCAGTCGGCCACCCGCGAATGGTGGCTCGCCTTCCGCCAAGCCGTGGGGCTCACCCTCTGGTCAGCCCATCTCCGCTGGTGACGCTACCGCTTCAGCCGCCGCCGCGCCGCCTTCGCCCGCTTCTCGATCTCTTCCAGCATCCGCACCGCATTCGCCGGCAACGCCTGATAGTCCCCCTGCTCCATCGCCAATCTCAACTCCTGCGACAGCTTCAGAATCTCCCCCGCATCGGCGACACTCTTCGCGTACTCCGCCTTCAAAATCGCCGCATCGGGCTTCCGCTGCTCGGGCAAAGTCTGTAACTCCGTCTGCGGATGCTCCGGCTTAGTGATCCGCGGTACCCCAAATTGCGACGACAGCAAACTCATCAACAGAATGACTTCACGCATTCGTATAGTTTAGATCACCGTCAACTTCCCTGCCGCCCTTGTGCGGTGACCCTTGATTTCTTTCTCCTGATGCGACCTGCCATCGTAGCCTTGTTTCGGGCGACAATGGAGCATCGCGATACAAGAGGCACTATTTGGAGCTGCCGGTCTGCGAAGCGGGAGTCGGTGAAGGCCGCTAGGGATCTGTCCTGTGCAGCGGCATGTTCGTCCATTATGTCGCAATTTGCCCGTCGTACCGCAACCGTTAACAAGCCCTATCCCCCTCCAAATAAAAGACTCCGGCCCCACCACCTAGATCTCGCCTGCTATCCTAAACTAAGCAGGCCGCGAACGAGTGAGCGGGCCCCAGGCCTAAGCCAAAAATCAAGACCCAATAGAATCAACCACTCCCGGGTTCGTTTCGTACAATCGCCCCGCCAAAGTCCGCATGCGTCGGAAGGCGGCGAGCCACTCCGGCGGAGGCCGCAATTTCATCTGGTCGGCAAAGATGTTTGTCGCCGTTTTTGGGCTTGGGTTCAAAGGCACTCAGTTAGAACTCGATCCGCAACTGAAGCTGGAGCTCGCGAGGGATGGCCGAATCGAACTTCAGGTTCCGATCGATGACGGACGTCAGGCGTCCGGACGTGACGCTGGCCGGATTGATGTTGGGATTGAGGGCTTCGGTGATATTGAGGATCGGATTCTGATAGTTCGGCTTGTTCAGCAAGTTGGTGGCGAGGCCCTCGAGACGGATCCGCACGCGTTCCCTGTAAACGAAGGTTTTCGAGATGCTGGTGTGGAGCGTATTGACGCCCGGACCCTCAAGAATGCTGCGGCCCATGTTTCCGAAGCGGCCTAGCGCAGGCGCGGCGAAAGCGAAGGGATCGAACCAGCGCTGGACGCCGGGGTTGTCGAGTTTCGGGTTGCGCAGGACGTCGGGACGCAAGGTGACCGTGGCGCGGGAGGTTGCGGCACCGGTGATGTTGCGGGTGCCGGTGGGGTCAAGGCCGGTCCATAGCGGCGTGATTCGGTTTGCACCCGGCCCTTCTCACGCAGACGGTCGAAGGAGTTTTCCGGGATTTCGTTGTTTTCGAGATCACCCAGATCCTTCGCCCAAGTAAAAGACGTTTGGAAGGCGATGCCGCCCTTCAGGCGACGCTGCGCTTCGGCGCTCATGCCATGATACTGGTGGCCGGCGCCGTTATCGGAGACGTTGATGGAGGGATATTGGGGGAACGGGCGAGGCTTCTGCTGGTAGGGACGGTCATCCACCACCGGTTGGTTGACACCAGCCTTGGCGCGTATTCGTGCCCGTGTAGCTAACCCGGAAGCCCGTATCCCAGCGTTGGTGTTCGACGGTGAAAGCGTATTGATTCGTGAAAGGCATGCGCAGATCTTTCCGCGTGGCGGAGGGCAAACCGATCGAGCCCGGGCCAGAGCCGCCCGTGGCCGGGAACACCTGTGGCAGGGCAATCGGCGCAATGGCGGAATTGATAAAGGCCAACTCATTGATGAGAAACGGCGCCGTGGCGCCCAACGACGGCGCCGGCACATTGTTGTCGTAATAGATGCCAAAACCGCCGCGGACCACCGTACTGTTGGTCACCCGATAGGCGAATCCAATGCGCGGGGCGAAGTTATTCCTGTCCGTATCGAGTAGGTTATTCGAGAAACCTGCCTTCGACGCCTCGACGACATCGACGTAGGAGCGGGGGAGCAACGGAGATACCTGGTTCAGGCTGCCATCGGGAACCATGATGCGGCTGGTGCCGGCGTCGAAGATGGCGGCGCGGCCGTTCTTGTCTCGAGCGGGCGTCATCAATTGGTACCGCATCCCGAGGTTCACGGTCAGCTTAGAGGAGACGCGCCAATCATCCTGCACAAAGAAGGCATAGGTGCGGATGGCACGGTCATAGAAGATGGTGGGGAAAGCGCGCGCCATCTGGGTGGGTAGGCCCAGCAGGAAGTCCCCGTACTGGAAACCGGTGTAAGTGTTATTGAACGTGAGGCTGCCGAAGAGGTTGTCCGCCTGCCGGAAATCCTGCGTCGAGCCGGTGCGGAAATCAAGCCCGGATTTGACGATGTGCTTCCCCTTGGTCCAGGTAAGCGTGTTGGTGAATTGCTGTACTTGATCCTTGAAGCAGGGGTCGCAAGTGTTTTGGAGACCGAGACTCGAAACATTCAGACCAACGAATCCGACGCGCGTCATGCCACCAATATCGGGGATGCCCGGCGCCAACCCCCGCAGGCCCAATTCCTGCGCCAACGCGTTGCCCTTGAAACGGCTCTCCACGGGAAGATGATCGTTGGCCAGGCCCCAGCGGAATTCGTTCAGAAGCGTCGGGCTGATGGTACGGGTGGCCGACACCATCCAGGAGCGCATATTGCGCGTGCGCCGCGCCAAATCGGTCACGCTCGGAATCGGCTCGATGAGCGGGATGTTCCAGTAGACACCGATGAAGCGGCCGTAAACGAAGGTCTTGTCGTTGATCCGATGATCAAGCCGGATAGTCATCGTTGGGTTGCGCTGGAAGGGATTGAGCCGGTTTTCGCGGTAGTTCTGGACATTGAAGACGCTGGCGTCGCCGAAGTTAGGCAACGAATAAAAACGGTCCTGGAGCGATTTCGAAACCGGGTTGATGCGCGTGGCGGGGACCTGGTTGCCGGGGAAGGGGACGCGGCCATTGGCGGGGTCGAGCACTGGCGTGGCGAGGCGGGAAAAATCACCGCGCCGCCACGGCTCGAGCGGCACGCTTTGGGTCACTAACGCCGTCGACGGGCTACCGAAGCTCGGCTCGATGGTGAAGGCGAAGAAGCTCTTGTTGCGGCCATCGTAGAGCTTGGGGATATAGATGGGGCCGTTCACGCCAAAGGCCATGCGATGACTGATTCCCGTGCCGCGCGCCGGCTGGAAAGGGTTGCGAGCTCGAAAGGCCAGCGTCGAATAGTAGTCGCTGTAGAAGCCGTGCAGTTGGTTGGATCCGCCTTTGGTGATCAGCGTCATACCACCCGGCGTGCCGAATTCCGCCGAGTTAGGGCTCATCTCCACCGCAGCTCTTCCAGGTTTTCGGTACGGTCCATAATAGGTCCGAACCCGAAACCACCACCCGGGGGGGCGATCGTGATGCCGTCGATATTCGCTTTACCTTGGCCGTTGCGGGTCCCGGCGAAGGAAAGGCTGAAGCCCGTAGCCGATCGCGCAATTTGCGGCGACATCGTCACGTAATCCCAAGCCCGCCGCAGCGTCAGGGGAAGTGTCCGGAGGTCTTCACGGGATTTCGTGTCCGAGATTTTCGCGGACTCGGTTTCCACCAGCATCGCGCCGGCTTCGATTTCGATCGATTGCTGCGTGGCCGCCGTGCCTAAAGCGATGTCGATGCGCCGTGTTTCGCGCACCGCGAGCACGATATCTTTGACATTGAAATCCGCGAAGCCCGCGGCCACCGCCTTTAGCGTATAGTTGCCATCGGTGAGCGTCGGGGACTAGTATAGCCCTTCGGAGTTCGAAGCCGCCGTAAAGACGTAGCCGTTCTTTTGATTTCTCACCTCCAGGTTGGTGTTCGGCACCCGCGCCCCGGAGGCATCCGTGACTACGCCGGTGAGGGAAGAGAAGGTCGATTGGGCCGTCAAGCTCACCGAGGCGAGCAGGAACACCGCGAGGAACCGACTGCACGACGGGTCGCTGCGGAAAGGCACGGAGTGCTTCCTATCTTGAGGATTCGATCCGAGACAGCACGAGACTGCGACCCCTCGGTCCGGGCCCTCGGTCCGGTCCCGGTAAATGCATTACTCGACAGGGCGGCGCTGGTACAGTTGGGCCGCTTAAGGCGTGCTATAAGTGAAAGTTGCTACTTATGAATCGCCGCATGATGTTGGCTGCCACTGCCAGCGGATTGGCTGCGGCCCAGTCCACTCCTTCCGACTTTGACGACTTCGAAGCCGGCGTTCTCGCGCGGCACGATGCCGCCGTCGAAGCTTGGCTGGCGCACCAGAACCTGGACCCCCGGTCGCGCCGCTACGGCGGCTTCGCCGATGCGAATGGCTTCTTCAATGGCGCTTCGGTCACCAACACTTTTGAGGCTTTCGTGCCTGCTTATCTGCATCCGCGTTCGCGCTTTTACCGGAGCCCGTTGCTCGTCGAGCGCATGCGCCTTTGCGAGATGTTCCTCCAGAAGCACACCAGCCCCGAAGGCAATATCGACCTTTGGATTACTAACTTCGCTTCGCCGCCCGATACGTCCTTTGCGGTGCACTCGGCCTGCCGCGCGGCATTGCTGGCGCGGCGTCAGAAGGCGCCGGAACTGGAGGCGTTGGTGCAGCCGTTCTTGAAGCGGTCAACGCCGGCGCTGCTCACCGGCGGTATCCATACGCCCAATCATCGCTGGGAGATGTGCGCGGCGCTGGCTTCTTTGCATGAGCTGTACCCCAATCCGGCGTTGGTGAAACGGATTGATCAATGGCTGGCCGAGGGCATCGACCTTGACTCCGATGACCAATACACTGAGCGCAGCACGGTGGTCTATAACTCGATAGTGAACCAGGCACTGGTAATTGTCGCATTGAAGCTCAACCGGCCCCAGTTACTTGAGCCCGTACGGCGTAATATCAATGGCGTGCTCTATCTACTGCATGGCTCGCCTGCTTCGGGTTATGAAGTGGAGACGGGTATCTCGCGCCGGCAGGACCTAAACACGCGCGGCGGCTTGGCACGTTACTGGCATCCGCTGGCCGTGCTGGCGCAGCGCGATAAGAATCCGGTCTATCTCACCCTGGCGCGCCATTATCAGCGGGACGCGGTCGGTTTAGGCCAGTTGATGCTGGAGCCCGAGTTACTCAAGCTCGAAGGCGCGGGTGCCCCCGTGCCCGAGAACTACGAAAAGATGTTTCCGCGCATGGGCGTGGCTCGTATCCGCCGGGGACTTACCTCGGCCACGATCTTCACCAAGGATAAGTCGAGCTTCTTCTCGTTGCGCCGAGGCGACGCCGTCATCCATAGCGTCCGCTTTGCTACCGGCTTCTTTGGCAAAGGTCAATTCAAGCCCACGGTCTTCACGCGTCAGAACGGCGCCTACGTGTTGACCCAAGCCCTGGAAGGCCCCTATTATCAGCCGTTCACGCCAGGCCGCCGCGTCGACATGACCTTCGATGAGACGCGCGAGCAGCGGCCGAAGACTCAGGTGCAGAAGCTCACCCAATCGGCGGAGATTCGCGAAACACCCCAAGGCTTTGCCCTGCGGATTCGCGCCGAGGGCACGAAGGATGTGCCCCTGACGATCGAGATCAACTGCCGCGAAGACGCCACGCTCGACGGCGTGGACCAAGTGAGCCACGATGTCTATCGCCCCCATCCCGGCGCAGCGAGGATTTCCATCAGCCGCGGTGCCCAGGCGATCCGCGTGTCGCCTTTGCCCGTGGCGCATAACTGGTACGAAGTCCGCGGGGCCGAAAGTAAGTTGCCCGGCCCGAGCATTTTTTTAACCGGACTTACGCCCTTCGACATCACATTGAATTTCGAAGTTACTTAGCGAAGCGCAGACACACGGGGCTGCCGACGGCAGTGGGCTCGCCCACTTGAGTGAGTAGCCCGGTCGTCGTGTCCACGCGAAGCACTGTAACTACATCGGAATTCTGCGCCCCCACCAAAATGAACTTGCCATCCGGCGACAAGACAAAGCCGCGCGGCACCTTGCCGCCCGCTGGCGTCTGCCCAATCTGCTTCAGCGTGTTGCCCACCTGGAAGACCGCAATTGTATCTGCGCCGCGATTCGAGGCATAGAGGAATTTGCCGTTAGGATGCAGGATGATCTCCGCCGTCGAGCTTTGGCCGCTGAAACCCGGGGGCAGGGCACTGACGGTTTCGACGAGCCGGTCGCCCTCGAAGACACTGACGCTGGACGCGATCTCATTCAACACATACACCCGGTTTTTCGGCCCGAAAGCTAGATGGCGCGGGCCACCGCCGGGGATGGCTTTCAGGCTTGGCGTATCGGTCAGCTTGCCGGTCTTCGCGTCAAACGCATAGCGCTTTACCTCGTCCAGGCCGAGGTCAGCGACGTAGAGGTGTCCATCGTGAAAGTACACCGAATGCGCGTGGGGCCCGGCTTGGCGAGTGGGATGCGGTCCCTTGCCCGCGTGTTGGCGCGAGTCAATCGCTTCGCTCAACTTGCCATCCGCTTCTATGCGGAAGGTGGCGCAACTGCCGCTGGTGAAGTTGGCCGCGGCGAGCCAGTGGCCACTGGGGTCCACTTGCACGTAGGCCGGATTGATGCCGTGGCTCTTCACCGTATTCAGCAGCGTGAGCTTGCCTTCGGGGCCGATCTTGAAAGCGCTTAGGTGGCCTTCTTCCGTGGCCTTGGTGTTGACGTTCACCGAGAATAGCAGCGGGCGCGTGGGATGCAACGCCAGAAACGAAGGGTTGTCCGTTTCCACCGCCAACTCCACGCTCTTGATGGCGCCGGACTGGCTGTCGAACTTCAGCCGCTGGATGCCCTTGCTTTTGCCTTCGCGGGTGTAGGTGCCCACATACACGGTCCGCTCTGTCGCCACTGGCGCCACTGCCGTCATCGTCATCAACGCTCCTAAAAGTAGGCTCTGCATGGCGCTATTGTTTCACGTCTCGCTTTGTGAGACGCTGCCTCGATGCACCTTTTGTTGATGGCCGTGCTGCTCGCTGACTTCCGTGCTTCCGTCGTGAAAGTGGATATCACCCCGAAGACGCCCCAATGGCTAATGGGCTACGGGCCCCGCCTTTCCACCGGCGTGCATGATCCCATCTTTCACCAGATCGTCGCGATGGACGACGGCATGACGCAGTTCTTTTTGATTTCCTCCGATCTGTGTATCTTCTCGCCCGCGGTTTATGACGACGCCATGCAGCGCCTGCAACGCGAAACCGGCATTGAGGCGCGCAACGTCTGGTGGACGGTGACGCACACGCACGCTGGACCCGAGGTGGGTCCGCCCGGCATGTACGATGTGCTGCTGGCCGGCCGGTCGGACCATGAATGGAATCGCGAGTACGCTGAGTTCACCGTGGCTTCTCTGATTCAAGGCATTAAGGACGCCCGCGCCCGCTTGGCGCCGGCGCGCCTGGGCATCGGTACGGGCAGTTCCGCGGCCAACATCAACCGGCGTGCCCGCGATGTCGATGGCACCATCTCCCTGGGCCTCAACCCCGATGGGCCGGTGGACCGCCAGATCGGCCTCATCCGTCTCGACAAGCCCGATGGCGCGCCCCTCGCGTTGATCGCCAACTACGCCATGCACGGCACCGTGCTGGGCGGCCAGTTCACCCAGATCAGCGGCGACGGACCCGGCACGGTGGCCGCTTATGTGGAACGCAAGCTGGGCGTGCCGATGCTCTACGTGAATGGCGCCGCGGGCAACATCGCGCCCATTTACAGCGTCTATCCGAACCCCAAAAGCGCACACCTATCGGAGTTCAGCGTGCTGCTGGGGGACCGCATTCTGGAGGCGAACCGGTTGCTGGCTGCGCCGACGGGTGAGGTGCGCCTGCAGTCGCTGGAGACCTTTATCGAGACCCCGCGCAAGGCCGGCTTGGGTTGGCCCGCAGGCCTTGAGCGTTACGCATCGAAGGATGGGCAGGTGCGCATTCCCGTTCGTTATCTGCGGCTCAACGACACCGTGCTGTGGGCCGCGCCGGTGGAGATGTTTTGCGAACTCGCCTTTGCCGTGCGCAACGCTTCGCCGTTCCGGCACACGTTCTTCTTCGGCTATACCAATGGCTGGCTCGGTTACTTGCCCACCGCCAAGGCTTTTGAGGAGGGTGGCTACGAGCCCAAGACTTCTCCCTTTACGCCGCGCACCGAAGGAGACGTCACCCGGCAGGTGATTACCTTTTTGCAGGGCCTAGGCCGCTAAAATAGAGCCCATGTCCACTCGTCGTTCATTTCTGGCCGCGCCCTTCTTTGTCCGCCACCTGATCTCGGCTCCGCCGAGCGATCGCGTGCGATTGGCGTCGATGGGCGGCGGCGGCATGGCCTGGGCTACACTGCATGGCATTGCCACTCATCCGTCGGTCGACTTAGTCTGTGTGGCCGATGTCGACAGCACGCGCACCGGGCGCGTTAAGGCCACTTACCCTAAGGCGCAGATCGATCAGGATTGGCGCAAGATGCTGGCGCGGGAGCATAAGAACCTTGACGCCGTTTGCGTCGGCACGCCGGACCATATGCATGCGCCCCAAGCCATGCGGGCCATGCGCTACGGCTTACATGTTTATTGTCAGAAGCCACTTACTTCGCACGTGCATGAAGCACGGCAATTGGCCAAGGTGGCGCAGGCTCGCCGATTAGTTACCCAAATGGGCATTCAAGTCCACTCGGGCGCTGAGTATCAGACGGCGGTGAACTTAGTGCATGCTGGCGCGGTAGGGAAGATCAAGGAAGTCCACGCTTGGAGTAATAAGAAATGGGGCGACCTAACCCCGCGCCCCACCGGTAGTGACCCGGTCCCGTCCACCCTCGATTGGGACGGATGGATCGGGGTGGGCACTCCGGCCAATTACCTCACGGACTACTATCATCCCGGGAATTGGCGGAAGCGGCTCGAGTTCGGTACCGGGACTTTCGGCGATATGGGCTGCCACATTTATGACCCCGTCTTCGGTGCCTTAGCTTTAACCGCTCCGCTTTCTGTAAGGGCGGAAGGACCCGCGCCGGCCAGCGGAAATTGGGCGATCAATGCCATCGTCAAGTACGTATTCCCGGGTACTGCTTACACCGAAGG
>JBBQQS010000170.1:0-9855 GCA_038215525.1 Bryobacterales bacterium | reverse complement strand
AGGCAGCGACCGGCAGCGGCCGCCCCTGCCCTCCATCAGCGACCTGCTCAAAGAAGGGCAGGAGATCCTGGTGCAGATCGCCAAAGAGCCCCTCGGCCAAAAGGGCGCGCGCATCACTTCGCACATTGCCCTGCCCGGCCGCTATTGCGTCTATATGCCCACCGTGAACCACACGGGCGTGTCGCGCAAGATCGAGTCCGACGCCGAGCGCCAACGCTTGAAGCAGATCCTGGTGGCCAATACCGAAGGCATGCCCGGCGGCTTCATTTGCCGGACGGCCGGCGAAGGCCGCACCGAACAGGACATCGCGCAAGACATCACCTATCTCCACAACCTGTGGTTGGAGATCAAGCGCAAGGCGGACGCCAAACCCGCGCCCGCGCTGCTCTACCACGATGTCGAAATCGTCGAGCGCATCCTGCGCGATCAGCTCACCGAAGACTTCAAGGCCATCTGGATCGATAGCGAAGAGGTCTACGAACAGGTGCTGCGCTTTGTGCAGCGCTTGCAGCCGAACCTGGTGAGCCGCGTAAAGCTCTTCACCCGGCCGGTGCCGATCTTCGACTTCTTCAACATCACGATGGAGCTCGAAAAAGCGCTGAAGCCGAAGGTATGGCTAAAGTCCGGCGGCTTTATCGTCATCAATCAGACGGAAGCCTTGGTCGCGATCGACATCAACACCGGCAAATACGTCGGCAAGACGAATCGCCTCGAAGACACCATCGCCAAGACCAACGTCGAAGCGGTAAAGGAGATCGTGCGGCAGATCCGGCTGCGCGACCTGGGCGGCATCATCGTCATCGACTTCATCGACATGGACGAGCGCAAAAATCGCCAAAAGGTGATGCAGGCGCTCGAAGATGCGATGCGCGTCGACAAGGCCCCTTACAAGATCCTCCAGTTTAACGACTTCGGCTTGGTCGCGATTACGCGTAAGCGCGTGAAGCAATCGCTCGAGCGGACGCTATGTATGCCCTGCCCGCACTGCGAAGGCGCGGGCTATATCAAGAGCGTGCACACGGTAATCGTTGAGATCGTGGGCGAAGCGCGCAAGATGGCGCGGGCGTTCCGCGACAACAAGGACGTCGAGCTGCGCGTGCACCCCGATGTCGCCAAAGAGCTCAAGAGCAGCGGCAACAGTTACCTCGAGGAGATCGAGGAGATTGTGGGCATTCCGGTAGCCGTTGTGAGCGACGCGACGATTCACCACGAGAAGTTCTCGCTGGCGTAGCGCTGACCGTATCGAAGCCCCGGGCTTTTCGCTTCGGCGAAGGGCCTGGGGCTTTTTTGTGGTGACCGTTATGGCTAATCTAATGTTGTGAGCCATACGCATTTCGATTGGGATCCTCGCTAGTCGCGTTCCAATCTGAAGAAGCGTTATCGAGCCGGATGGTGATCTGTTTCTTCAATTGCTTGGCATAAGGGTTCTTCGTCGCTTTGGAAAAATCGTTGATCAACCTCTTCCTCCGCGACTGCGCCACTCGGAAGGCTCGGCCAGAGTTCCGGTGGCCGGAAGCGCCCCAAGCACCCGCGAAATCTACTTAAGTCGTAAGAAAATCTCCTGAGCCTCCTTAGATCCGGGCCTTAGACGCCCTAAGGTTTGGCGTCCGCTCTGCCGAACTAGTCCATGGCAGATGACTGTGCTCGCCTTCACTCGCTGGCTCGCCACCACTTCGCTCATGCGCTGGTGGGTGGAAAAGCGCGCCTCAAACATTAGCGGGCCGGTGGATCGGCTGCGCTTCCTGCAGACCCATCAGGTGACCCTGAAAGACCTGCGCGCCCGGCCCACGGTGCCGGTGCCCTATTGGGTGGTGCTGGTGAGCGGTGCCGCAATCGGCGTGAGTTTCCTGGGCGTGGTTTCCTGGCGTTCGGCCAAGTCGAGCCCCGTGGCGGCGCCGGCGCAGGCCTCCGAATTGGCCAAATTAGAAAGGCCCACCCCCGTGGCGAAGATCACGGCGCCGGCCAAAATCTGGGTAGTGGAGTCAACCGGCGCCATCGACACCTATTCGAACGGCCTCCGGGTGGAAAAGAAATTCGCTACCACCAACCGGCCGCGAGCCTACTACGCTTACAACCGGAATCAGGACCTCGAAATCTCGCTCACCATCCGCAACCAGCCGGCGGGCATCGTCTTTCACACGACGGAAAGCCACATGACGGAGTTCACCCCGGAGAAAAACCGGACGCTGCGGCATTACGGGGAGAACCTGATCGGCTTTATTCGGGAGAAGAAAGCCTACAACTACGTGATCGACCGTTTCGGACGGGTGTTTCGCGTGGTGGAGGAGAGCGAAACGGCTTTCCACGCGGGGCACTCGACGTGGGCCGACGACCGATGGGTCTACTTAAACTTGAACGACAGTTTTGTGGGCGTCGCTTTTGAAACCCAAACGGTAAAGGGCGACGAGAACCCGCAAGTAACCAGCGGCCAGATGGTGGCGGGCCGTTTGCTTACCGAGATGTTACGCGCCAAATACGGGATCGCCGCGTTCAACTGTCCGACGCATGCGCAGGTGTCAGTGAACCCGCACAACATGATTGTCGGCTATCACACCGATTGGGCGGGAAATTTTCCGTATGAGGAATTGGGTTTGCCGGACAACTACGCATTGCCGGTGGCGAGCGTGTCGATTTTTGGCTTCGCGTATGACCCGGCGTTTATGACGTCCACCGGAGCCCGGATGTGGAAAGGCCTGTTGGCCGCGGAAGATCAGATCCGCGAACAGGCCAAACAGAATGGCCGCAGCGTGGCCGCCCAAAAGGCCGCGCTCCGGGAAAGATACAAGAAACTCAGCGCCCCGCTGGGCGAACACAGCGGCAAATCCGCGGAAGGAGAATAAGATGGGCAATAAGGTACAGCAGGGAGCTTTCGGGCTCGACGTGGGAACCAGCCGGGTCGTCCTGGCGCAACAGAGTGAGGGCGGCCGCTACGACTATCGTTCGCAATTGAACGCGTTCGTGACGCTACCGTACTCGAAGATGACGGAGAACGTCCTGCGGAAGGAAAACATTCCGCACAAGGTGGAAGGCGATCAACTGATCGTACACGGCAACGAGAGCGAACGCTTCGCCGACTTGTTGCAGGTGGAATCCCGCCGCCCGATGACCAAAGGCGTCTTAAACGCGAGCGAACCGGCCAGCAGCGAAATGATGAAGCAGTTGATCAACTCCTTGAACAACGGCGAACCGGGCGCTGGACGCAGCCTTTACTACAGCGTGCCCGCCGCGCTGTTGGGCGAAGAGACCAACGTCACCTATCACGAGGCCACCTTGGGCCAGATCCTGCGCGAGATGGGCTACGCGCCCAAAGCCATCAACGAAGGCTTGGCCGTGGTGTACGGCGAGATGGAAGAGACCAATTACTCCGGCATCGGTATCAGTTGCGGCGGGGGCCTGTGTAATGTGTGCCTCGCTTACCTGTCGGTGCCCGTGCTGAGCTTCGCCGTACCGAAGGCCGGCGACTTTATTGACCAATCGGCTGCGCAGATTACCGGCGAATTGTCGACGCGCATCCGCATCACCAAGGAATCGAACTTCCACATCAATGGCCACTACACCGACAAGGTGCAGCAGGTATTGGGCGTCTATTACGACGACATGATCAAAAGCCTGGTGGATGGCCTGAATCACACTTTGGCGAATACACGCAATATGCCGCGCATCGCCAAGCCCGTGCCGATCGTCCTGAGCGGCGGCACCGTCATTCCGGCCGGTTTCCGCGATCGCTTCGAGAAGATCCTGAAGGATTCGGCCTTCCCACTGGCCGTCTCCGAGGTCCGCATGGCGGCCGATCCGCTGACGGCGACCGCCAAAGGCGCGCTCGTGGCCGCGTTGGCCGAAGCTTAATCGCTTCGTGGGGGCAGGCCGCCAGACCTGCTCCTACTTGATCTGCGAAAACGGCAACGGTGAGAACATAACATTCGAGATATTCGAGACGATCTCGGCGTCCGAATACCCTTCCGTGGCGCGCAGTTTCAGCCATTCGGGATCATTCACAAAGGTCCGCCAGTTGCGCTCCCGCGCGGCCAAGTCGTCATAGGCGAGCATATAAGTGAGCGAAGGCTGATTGGGCCCAAATACCGTTTCCCCAAAGAAGACCGGCAACAGACCGGTCTTTTTAAAAATGCGAATTTCGCCCATCGTGTCGAACATGCCGATCTTCTTGCGCAGCGCACCCCAGTTGTTGGCTTCGTAAGTGCGCAGCTCAAAAACCCGCGCTGGCTTCTTTTCGTCAATCGGCGGGGCGACTACTTTGGGAAATCCCTCAAAGGCGCGGAGTAACTGCGTCTCGACGCGCATGTAACTCAAACCCGGCAGGCCTTGAAACGCCTGGGTTGCTTTCTGGTAATCGGCATCGCCACCGATCTTCTCCCAGGCTTGCTCCATCGCGTAGAGCGACCCATAGGAGCGCGCCGTCAGGATGAACGGCGTGTCCGGAGCGATCAGGCTCGAGAATACGCCCACTGGACCCAGCCCTATGCGCTGGGCGACGGGCAAATAAGCGTTCTTCAGAAAATCGACCACGCGCTGGCGTTGATTCTGCGGCGCGTTGCGCAGGCGGTAGTAGCGCAACTCGATATAGGAGGCCTCGGCTTTCGCAGGCGCGGGAGTCTGGGCGAGCGCGAGGCCGGGCGTAGCGGCAACGAGGGATCGGCGTTTCATAAGGCCCTCTGAGTATATCGGCTAAACGGCGAAGCCATCGGCGACCTAGGCGAACGCCCGCCGGACCTTGGCCAGAAACACGTTTACCACTTCCTTCGGGTCGCCTTCTCCCAAAGCTTCAATTGGCGTAAACCCTCGATAGCCGATCTTCTCGATCAGCTTCCGCAACCGCGGCAAGTCGATCTCCACTTTCTTCTGGCCGTACCAAACGTGCTCCTTAATCTGCCAGTTACTCGCATAAGGGAGTAACTTCTCGATCTCCTCGTAAGGGTCACCCTGCCGCAGGCTGCCCACATCGAGAATGACGCTGAACCAATCGGAGTCCACCATCTTCACCACGCGGATGGTCTCGGCGGCGGTCTTCAGGAAGTCATCGTGATGCTGCAGGCCGATAATCACGCCGCGTTCCTTACCGTACTTGGCGCACTCGGCGAAGGCCGGCACCATCCAGTCGAGCACTTGGTCAAAGGTATGGCCCTTGGGAACTTCGCGGCCCGAGAAGACACGCACCATGTCAGAGCCCAGCTTCGCGGCGACGTCCACCCAGTCCTTGACGAGTTGGATGTGGCCGCGGCGGCTGGAAGGGTCGGTCAAGGCAAAGTCGTTGCGGACGCCGGTGCCGGTAATGGTGACGCCATTCAAGAAGGCCGTCCGCTTGAGGGCATAGAGGAATTCGTCCGAGGGCGCGTTCGGGTAACCGGGAAAATAGTAGCCAGTAAGATCCACGCCGTCGATCTGCTGCTGCGCGCAGTATTCAATCACCTCGGACAGCTTCATCGTCCCGGCCATCAACGGTTTGTTGAAAGAGTACGCGTTCAGCCCGATCTTAATGCGCGTGCCGGACTGGCGCGCGACTTCGCGCGCGGCAAACAGCGGCACCGTGGCGAGACCGCACAATAAGTGACGTCGATTCATCAGTAATCCTCCTAAGCTAAAATCTCTTTGATCACCCGTGCCGGATTGACTCCAACTAAGGACTCGTCGCGGCCTTCGTAAAAGAAGGTATTCTTCAGATGGTCAATCCCGAGTAAGTGCTGAATGGTGGCGTGCATGTCGCTGTGGCCCACCTTATAGTCCGCAACCGCGGCGTAGCCAAGGTCGTCGGTTTGGCCGAAGTCGAAACCCGGCTTCAGTCCGGCGCCGGCCATCCAGAGGCTGGAGCCGTAGGGATTGTGATCCCGTCCCGGAGCCGTGCTCGCGGCTTCAATGGTCGGCAAGCGACCAAACTCTCCAGACCAGACCACCAACGTGTCGTCCAACATGCCGCGGCTCTCCAGATCCGTCAACAAAGCGGACATCCCCTGATCAATATAGTGGCAAAGGCCGGGCAACTGTCCCTTAATATTGCTATGCGTATCCCAGCCACCGCCGCCGCCGGCATAGATTTGCACAAACCGGACTCCGCTCTCGACCAAGCGACGAGCCATCAGGCAAAGCTTTCCGAATTGGCCGGAGGCTTTTTCCTCCGTGCCGTAAAGCCTACGGGTCGCCTCCGACTCGGCACTGAGATCCGCCACCCGCAACGCTTCCACCTGCATGCGCGCCGCCAACTCGTAGTTAGCGATGCGGGCTTCCAGGTCCTGGTCCAGCGGATGGCGCACGTTTTGGGCGCGATTCAGCCGGCCCACCATATCCAATAGCTTCACTTGCTGCGCCGGCGAGATAACATCCGGGCGCTTGATATTGTAAATCGGCGCTTCAGCGTCGGCGCGCATCGCCGTGCCGCTATAGACCGGAGGCAGCCATGCCGACGAATGCGACCGGGCTCCAATACTGGTGCCATCGCCCAGCGCAATATAGGCCGGTAAGTTCTGATTCTCACTCCCCAACGCGTAACTTACCCAGGAACCGATGCTGGGGAATCCGGTGAAGCCGCGGCCGGTAACGAAGGTGAACTGAGCCGTGGAATGGTCGATCCGATCGGTCTGCATGGAACGGACAAAGGTGACTTTGTCCACCACCTTCTGAAAGTGCGGGAGTAAGTTCGTAATTTCCCGGCCGCTCTGGCCGCACTTAGTAAATTCCCAAGGGCTGGCCATGATCTGTTGCGAGCCATTCAGCGCCCGGCCCTTAATTTCGAAGGGCGCTGCTTGTCCATCGTACTTGCGCAGCATTGGCTTGGGATCGTACATGTCGATGGTGCTGGGCCCGCCGCCGACGTAGATGAAAATGACCTTCTTGGCGCGGGGCGCGAAATGCGGCTGCTTGACGTTCAGTCCATAGGCGGGAACTTGTTCCGTCCCCCAGGCCATCATGGAGTTGAGTGCCAAGCCGCCAAAGCCAACGGCCGAACGGGCCAAGGCCTCGCGGCGAGTAAGATAGAGTTTCATGGTGTGTTTCTCCATTTAGTACGTATAAAGAAAATCGTTGGCGCCAAACAAGGCTTGCAGGAAGAGACGCAGACCCTCTTGCGGCTGGTCGCTCGCGGCAATCGCCAGTTGCCCAATCTCCCATTCCCGCGGGGTCGGCGGACGGCTATAGGCGGCCTCAAAGGCCCGGCGCAACGCCTCTTCGTAATTGTGGTGAGTTTGCTCGAGTAACTGGCTGGCAAACGCCGAAGTGGTCCGCAGAATGAGGGGACTATTCAGGAGGGCCAAGGACTGGATGGGCAACGCGGAACGGAAACGCTGCGGCTGGTTATCCGCAGTCATCGTCGGCGCGTCGAAAGCATGGAGAAAAGCCACCGGACGGGTGCGGAATTGCCCCAGATACAAACTGCGCCGGTTGGCGTCGCCCTTCGTTTCGTCTTCCAGCCATTGCCCGTCGGCCCCCCGCTTGAGAGGTTCCTGCCGGCCAAACATCTTCGGCTGCAATAAACCGCTTACGCGCAGCATCGCATCTCGAATAGCTTCGGCCTCCAGGCGCAAGGGCGGTTTGCGCCACAGAAGCCGGGCGGACGGGTCAGCCGCCAAGTAGGCGGGTACTTCCGCGGAGGCTTGACGATAGACCTGAGACAACATGATCTCATTGGTGAGTTTCTTCACGTCCCAGTTACTTTCCTGGAACGTGACGGCTAAATAGTCGAGCAACTCCGGGTGCGAGGGGCGATCGCCTTGCTTGCCAAAGTCATCGACGGAACGCACCAAGCCTTCGCCAAAGTGGAATTGCCACACGCGATTCACAAAAACCCGCGCGACGAGCGGATTCTCGCGGCTCACGAGCCAATTGGCCAAGGTGAGGCGACGCCCAGTGTGATGCCACTCCGGATGGGCCTGCGGGTCAGGGAAGACGAATGGCTTCTCAGGATTGTCGAGCACCGCCGGCAAGCCTGGTTTCACCTCGTCGGCCGGAGCAAGGTAGTTACCCCGCTGAAGCAAGTAAGTGGGCGAAGGAGTTTTGGAAACATCCCAGGCGGCCTCGATAAAGTTGGGGTCGACATTCGATTGCTTCTTACGGCGCGCAGCCTTCTTGGCGGCAAGTTCATTCTTCCAGCCGGCTACCTCCGGGAAACGATTTTCCATTTCCTGGTCGGTAATGAAATCTTTGGGCGCGTTGCGGTCCACTTCGAGATCGGGGTCGGCTTCGATCTGGGCGCGGATCTGCTGCCGCCGTTCCCAGGGTAAGTCGCGGCCCACTTTTAGTTCGGCCCGATACCGTTGATAGGATGCTTCGAGTAAGTCCTCGAGGCGACGGAGAGTTTTGGCGTCCGTACTGGTAACGTCCTTGATCCACGCTTCGCGCTGGTCGGACGGAACATCGAGCACCATGCGGCTCGGCCAGGGTCCGAAGCCCAAATTGGCGGCCAGCCAATTCTCCGGATCGAAGACCGCTTGATAACTAGCCGTCAGCCGATAATAGTCCTTCTGCAAGATAGGATCGAACTTATGATCGTGACAGCGGGCGCAGCCAATGCTAAGGCCCGTAACCGCGGAAAGGCTGGTCTCCATCGACTTTTGCAGCGCATCGAAGTACTTATCCACCTCGTAAATGGTCTGGTTGTCGGTAATGTCGGCCGTCGTGCGCAGAAAGCCGGTAGCGATCAGCGGCTCTACCTGCTCGGGCTTGGGCGAGGTGCCGGGTTGATAGTTCACTAACTGGTCACCGGCGATCTGCTCGATGAGAAATCGATTGATGGGCTTATTCTGATTAAAAGCGCGAATCACGTAGTCGCGATACTTCCAGGAAACTTCTCGCTCGCTGTCGCCGGCATCGCCGCGCGAATCGGAGTAGCCGGCCACATCGAGCCAGTGGCGGCCCCAGTGCTCGCCATAGTGGGGCGAAGCGAGCAGGCGGTCGATCATTTTCTCATAGGCCTGAGGTGACGCGTCCTCCAGAAACGCCTTCGTCTCGGCGGGCGTGGGTGGCAAGCCCGTCAAGTCAAACGAGGCGCGGCGGAGGAGCGTGCGGCGATCGGCTTCCGGCTGTAGCGTCCAGCCTTTCACTTCGAGGCGCGCGAGGATAAATGCGTCGATGGCGTTACGGGGCTGGCCCTTCACGCTCGGCACCGCGGGCTTCAGCGGAACCTGGAAGGACCACCACTGGCGAGCCTCCGGCGTGATCCGGGCCGCCTCACGCGCCGCTTGGGCGGCGTCCCCCGCCCCTTTCGGGAAGCGGCCCTGTTCGATATAGGCCTGCAAAGTCTGTTTCTGCGCGGCCGAAAGCTTACCGCCCACCGGCATCTTGCCGCTCTCCACCATCAACCACAGCAGGCTGTGCTTGGGCTTACCGGGCGCAATCACCGGGCCACTGCCGCCGCCATTCATCAAGCCTGCGAAGCTCGATAGATCCAGGCCGCCCATCTTCTTTTCGGGGCTGTGGCAACTGGCACAGTTCCGCTCGAGGATGGGGAGAATCTCATCTTTAAACAACGGCGCTCGCTGCGCCATTAGCGGCGCGGCCACGAGGACGATACTGAACCAACGAGTGAGCATTGCGAAAATTCCAGTCACTGATATCTTATAGCTCTGGCACGCCGTTTGCTTGCCCCGAAAGGCCCCCATGAAGACGCTCCTTCTCACGCTGCTGTTCGCCGCCTCGCTGGCGGCCCAAGTGCGCAAGCTGCACACCAGAGACCTCACTCGCTTAAGCCAGCCCCAAGTGGCCGCGGCATTGGACCGAAACGACATCATCTTCATCCCAGTGGGCGCCGTCGAGACGAACGGTATTCTGCCCAGCGACCGCGACTACGTGTGGCCGCTGGCCTACGCGATGCAGATGGCGGAAGAGACGGGCGGCTTGTATATGCCGGGCTTG
>JBBQQS010000169.1:0-9856 GCA_038215525.1 Bryobacterales bacterium | reverse complement strand
CGGATGCGTCGCATCGGGCTTGATCACCGTCAGGAACCGTTCGCCCGAGCGCGACGCGTACTTCGATTGCTCCACCTTGGCTTCCAGCACCGGCACGCGCTCCTGGCTCGCGATGCCGGGGCCCGCCGTAATCAGCAAGCGGCCGCCGTTAGTTACGTGACGCTTCAGCGCATCGACGAAAGCTTCGGGGAGAAAGGCCGGGTCATTCAATACGACGAAGGCGAACTTACTCGGGTCTAAGTTACCCGTCTGGTCGGGAGTTACTTCGTCGACGGCGAAATTCGAGGTGCCCGTGGCTTCGAGCGCGCTCTTAAAGTAAAATGCACTGCGTGCCTGCCGCGATTCCCGCACAAACAAAATCCTTCGTGAATCGGCGCGCTCAATCGCAAAGCGATAGACATCGTCCGCCGCCATCGCGTCGCCGCCTTCAATCCGCACTTCGCCGCGCGACCAGCCATATGGCGCTTCGAGCCCAATAAAGTCGACGGTCATTCGCCCATTGGCGGCAATCGTAGCCAGCTTCGCCGCCTGCTGCCGCCCGTTCAGCCACAGCGACACCGGCTTCTTCGCCGATACCGTATCGTAGCCCGTCAGTGTTACCAGGATCTTGGTTGCCTTGGGATCGCCCATCGTCCGCGGCGCCTGCACACTTTCGACCGCCCAATTCTCGCGCTTACCCGGCGCAATCTCATGCGTGATCAGCTTCGTCATCGGCCCTAGCTTCAAGTCATTAAAGCCTGGCGGCAAACTCGACTTCTGGATGTCACTAAAAAAGTGCACCTCCACCGGTTGCTTGGCGGCTTCGGCCAAGGACCGTAAGGTGCGTGACAACTCGCCCAGCGAACCCCGCCCATCCCCCGCCTCAATTGAAGCGATAGCCCCCAGTAACTCCGGCTTCTCCCGCAGCGCCTGCGTGAGTAACTCGGTCCGGCCGGAAAGCGCAATCACCTGTCCCCGGTCGCTTCCGCCAATTGAATTCACCACTGTCCGCGCCCCGGCCTTCGCGCGCTCCAGCGCATCGCCGGCTCGCATCGAAAAGGAACGGTCCACGGCCACAATCACCAGCTTGGTGCCCGACGAAATCGTCGACGGCGATCGCCGGATGAAGGGGTTCGCAAATGCGAGCGCCAGCAACGCCAACACGGCTAGCCGCAATGCGAGTAACATCAGATACTTCAGCCGCCGGTGCTTCACCGAACTCTGCGGACGCCGCTCAAACAACTTAAGCGAACTGAACTTAATCGGGTCACTCCGATGTTGTTTCAGTAAATGCAGCCATAACGGCAAACTCAAAGCCGCCAAACCGGCCAGAAACCAAGGCGCCAGAAACCCCACTTACATTCTCCCCTGGCGCCGGCTGAGATACTCGCGCAAGGCCGCGTCCAGCGGCTGGTCGGTCTGCACCATCATATAGTCGAGCCCCGCCCCCTGCGCCGCGCTCTTCATCGCCGCAATATGCGCGTCGATCTTCTCGCGATATTCGGTATGCGCATACTCGGGCGAAACCTCAATCTCCTCCTCAGTCTCGATATCGATCATCACCACTGGCGCATTCAGCTTCGGCCGCACCTCGGCCGGATCGAGTAAGTGGAACAGCACTACTTCATTGCCCTTCCACCGCAGCGGCGCAATGGTCTTCGCCACTAACTCGGGATCTTCCCAAAAATCGGAAATCACGGCCACAATCCCGCGCCGGTTAAGAAATTGTTGAAAGTGAAAGAACGGCTTGGCGTAATCGGTGCGCTTGCCGGGCACGGCGCGCTCAATGGCGTGCAGAATTCGGTGTAAGTGGCCCTGCCGCCCCGAAGGCGCGACAAACTGGCGCACTTCGTCGTCGAATACGATTAAGCCTGACGAATCCCGCTGTTGGTTGGCCAAGTAAGCCAAGGACGAAGCCAGAAACTTCGCGTACTCGAGTTTATTCACCGGCAGCGACGAGTAAGACATCGAAGCGCTGGCGTCGACGAGTAATGTCACCATCGTGTTCGTCTCGCCGCGGTAGCGCTTCAGGTAACAGCGCTCCGTGCGGGCATAGACATTCCAGTCCACGTGACGCAGATCGTCGCCTGGCGTGTACATGCGATATTCAGCGAACTCCTGGCTGAACCCGAAGTCGGGGGAGCGGTGCAGTCCGGAGACAAACCCTTCCACCACCGTCTTCGCCACCAGATCTAGGCCGGAGATACCGGCCAGGGTCGCGGGATCGAGGTAACGTTGCTGCATCTAGGCCTTGGGCGCCGGTTTGGCCTCAAGCAGCTTCTTGATGATGTGGTCCTGCGTCAGCTTGTCACTTTCCGCCTGGAAGTTCAGCAGAATGCGATGCCGCATAATCGGGACGGCCAGCGTCCGGATGTCGTCGTAAGTCACATGGTGGCGGCCATGCATCAGAGCCCGCGCCTTCGAGGCTAGCACCAAATTCTGAATGCCGCGGACGCTGCAACCAAAGTTGACATACTTCTTGATGAAGTCCGGAGCCGACTCGTCGGTCGCGCGCGTCGCCCGCACTAACTCCACCGCATAACGCGCAATCGGCTCGGCGATCGGCACCATGCGCACCAGCTTCTGAAAGCCAATGATCTCTTCGGCCGTGGTGACTGCTTCGAGCGAGGCGGAGGCCGTGGTCGTCGTAAGCCCAATCACCTTTAGCTCATCTTCCGCCGTGAGGTAATCGAGAATCGTGTTGAATAGGAAGCGGTCGAGTTGCGCCTCGGGCAGCGGATAAGTGCCTTCGAGCTCAATCGGATTCTGCGTGGCGAGCACAAAGAACGGCGCGGGCAAATTATAGTGGTTGCCGCGCACGGTACAGGTCTTCTCCTGCATCGACTCGAGCAACGCCGACTGCGTCTTCGGCGGCGTGCGGTTGATTTCGTCCGCCAGCAGGACGTTCGCAAAGATCGGTCCTTGCACAAACGTCCACGCGCGGCGGCCCGTCGTTTGGTCTTCTTCGATGATATCGGTGCCCGTGATGTCGGAGGGCATCAAATCGGGTGTGAACTGAATGCGCTTAAACACCAAGCCCAAGGTCTCGGCCATGGTGCGCACCAGCAACGTTTTCGCCGTACCCGGCAAACCGGTCAGCAGGCAGTGGCCGCCGACAAAGAGACTGATGAGCACCTGCTCCACCACCTCTTCCTGGCCTACAATCACCCGGCGCACTTGGGTGATGATCTTTTCGCGTACCTCCTGAAAGCGCTGTACGCGCGCTCGGAGCTCTTCGGCGTCGATGCTAGGTGGAGTGAGAGTTGACATTCAGACGGTTGGGTCCTTCAATTTTTGGGGGGCACGGGTCGGCTTGGACGCGCCTCTTGTTTTGCCGTTAATTCTAACAATAACTTTTGGGCCGGCCGGAAGCCGGGTGCGGCTTCGAGCGCCGACAACACTTCATCAGCCGCTTCATCAACGCGGCCCGCCGCGTCAAGGCTCTTGGCCAGGTTATAACGCGCCTGCGCCGGATCCGTCGGCTTCGAGGCGATCACGGCGCGGTATTCGCGGATGGCTCCCGCGTAATTGCCTTGGTCGAACCACAGTCCGGCCAAGCGAGAATGCGTTTCTTCGTCGTGCACCGGCGATATTAAGTTGATTCGGTCCAGAGTTACGGAGGCTTCCTTTTTTAAGCCCGCTTCCGCCTGCCATCCCGCGAGTTTCTTCAGCGTTTCGGGCATCCGGCCGCCGATGTCGGAGTAGCGTTTCAACTCGGCCATGGCTTTGGTCTTGTCGTTCTTAGCTTCGTAAGCTTGGGCCAATAACTCGTAAGCGCTGCCAGCCTCCACATAGTCCGGATACTGTTCGCGCAGCGCTGGTCCGTCGGCGATCACCGCGCCCCAGTCTTTGTCCTTGGCGGCTTTGTTGAGTATGCTCAGCTTCTTGCCCCAGTCGTCCATGGTATCGGCAAGGGGCTTGAATTCTTTCTCAATCCAAGCCAAAAACTGCTTGTCGAACTCGGTGGATTCGATTCCCAAAACCTTTTTCACCACGGTCTCGGTCGGCACCGGGCCCGAAAACTCCTTCATGATTTCGAGTAACTTCGCGTGGCCCCATTTGTCCTCAATGTAATTACAAACCCGGCCGGCCTGAAAGTAACTCACGATCACCTGGCCGTTATAAGTCGGCCGGATGAAGCCGCGCTCGAGCTCCGCAATCGGCAAGAGCTTCTTATCTTTGATGGCCTTTAGCACCAGCCGGTCCACCCGGTCGCCCCAGTCCGGCGAGGCCGCGGTCTCTTCGTAGACGGCCATCCCTTCGGTAAACCAGCGCGTGGTGCGGTGCTTGGTGGCGGTAAGCGAATAGACGTGGCTCATCTCGTGCCATAGCGTGCTGGCCCAATGGAAGCTGCCCGGCGGCCGGCCGGATGGCGAGTCCATGGCGATGATGGAGCCGAAGGTGACGCCTAAGGCGCCCAAGCCTGGGATACCAATGGCGCGCACTTCGAAGTCGGTGTGGTCCGGATAGACCTCCACCTGGACATGTTCCTGCAGCCGGAAGCCATACTTCTGATCGTAACTCGCGAAGATCTTCTCCATCTGCTCTTCCATATAAGGGCGTAGTAACTCCGCCTCTTTCTTATGGAGCCGCAAGGTGTAACGATCATGTTTGTAAGTGATGAAATTCTTATAGCTGTCGATCAGCGTCAGCGAATTGCTCGTCGCCGCATTACGGTAGCCGCCCTGATAAGCGTGTTCCAAGGCCTCGCGGGCTTCGGTTTCGCGCGCTAAACGCATCAGGTTTACGCCCATCTCGCTATAAGCTTCAAGGTAGTCCGGATCCAGTTCGATCGCCTTCCGGTAGAGCGCGATCCCTTCCTCATAACGGCGATTGTGGACCATCGATTCCGCCGCCATTGACCATGCCCGGCCATAGCGCGGGTTGATCGCCAAAATCTTCTTCGCCCACGGGCTGTCGGTCTTGTCGTCCAGTAAGTCGATCGTCAAATGGGTCGCCATCGCGTCCAGGCTTTCGCCGTCGAGCGCAATCGCCTTATCGGCCTCTTCCCGCGCCTTCTTTGGATTCCCATCTTCAAGGGCCAAGCGAGCGAGTAACTCGTGCGCTTCGGGATAATTTTCCCGTTGCTTCAGCGCCTTGCCCGCCAGTTCGACGGCCATCTTGTCGAAGCCTTCGCTCGCCACCCAGGCTTGGCCCAAGGTGGCTTCGGGATCCTCTTTGTCGATTTCTAGAGCTTCTTCAAACAAGTTCGAGGCCTCGGCCTTGTTAAAGCGTTCGAGAAAGAGCCGGCCCCAACGCACCTTTACGTGCGGATCTTTCGATTGCAGTTTCACGGCCTCCTTAAACTGGTCGTTAGCGTTGGTATAGTTCTTGAGGCCCCACTGCCCTTCGGCGCGCAAATACGCGTCCTTACTCTGCGTAAGGGCAATAAAACAGGACGTCGCCTCCATGGTTTGCCCGCGCCGCTTCTGTTTCCAGCACTTATCCACCTGCTGTTCGGCCGCCGGATTCCTTTCGGCGGCCTGGAAGGAGACGCAGCCCAAAAAGGGCAGGGAAATGGCAGCAGTTAAAAGGGCCCAACGCATAATTACTGGTCGATCTCCTTTTGCACTTTCGCTAACTCCACTAACAACGCTTGTAACTGTTTACGATACTCGGCCGCCGGCAGCGCAGCTTTGTTGTACTTCAATTGATCGATCCGCTGCTCTACCGATTCTTTCGCGGCCAGTAACTTCTGCTTGGCTGGATCCGCTGCCGCCTTTTGCGCTGCGCCCATGCGCAAGAGCGGCGTGCGCGAGGCGACTAACCCGTGCCCATTGTCAGCCGTCGGATTGCGCACGCCTTCGCCTTGGCCCGTATCTTCGAGCACCGCGTGCTCCGTCGCAATCCGCTTCGCTCGTTCGTAATATTGCACGGTCTTCTGGTCCGCATAGCGATAAGCTTCCATCGCCGTCACCGTGTCGTTTTTGTCGGCGTCCGCGCCCGGATCCCGCAACGCTTCTACCCAGAAGCGGGCAAACACCGTGGCGTTGCGTTCCGTCCCGCTCTTGGTCGCCGCAATCACCACTCGATTCGGCTTCTGCAACGAAGCCACTGAAGACCCGCTGGCCGAAGTGCTGTTGACGACTAACTGTTTCTTCGCCTTCACCCGATCGAGTAGGGCAGCCAACTCTACACCCGACAGATCCGGACCCGGCAGGTTGATCTTATACTCCGTCCCATCGAAGGTTCCGTGGCCAATCAACAGCACCACTAAGTTGTCATCCGCCGTGGCATCGGTAGCGATTTGCCCGAACGACTCGCGGATCTTGGCCTTTGTCGCCGACGGACCCTGCTGCAAATAGGCCTTCGCGTCAGGCGTGCCCGAAACCAACTTGTGCGCCTCGTTGGCCAATCCATTGAATCGGGTTTCGTACTCCGCCTCGCCGCCCAATCCGGACACGGTGACATAGTAAGTGGTGCCCCACAGGTTGGCGCTCAAAATTAGCGCTAACGGCCATCTCAGACTACGGCTCATACCACGCCCCATTTTCGGCGCAGCATCCATTCAGTAGCGCGCATCAACAGAATCAAGAAAAACACGATCGGCAGATTCCACAAGTCCTTGGCCTCGCGCACGGTGATGCCGGCCTCCGAATAGGAAATTTCCTTGGCCAGTTTAGACGCCGTAGACGGCGAGTAATACACGCCGCCGGTTTGCGCAGATAACTTTTCGAGTAACTCCTTATTCTGTTCTGAGCCAAAGTTCTCAGCCACGCCGTCCTCGCGCCGGAAGTTGAATAAGTCGGTTCCTAATTCCTCGGTGCCGCGCTTGGCGACAATCTCGGCCACATAAGCACCTGGCTTATCCGCGTCCCAGGTGGCCGTATACTGGCCGGCGGACATTGGCTCCGGCCGCATATCGACCATCTCCGAACTGCCATCGGGCAACAGCACCCGCGCCTGCACCTGCGCGTCGGACACGGGCAGATAGGTCTTATCCCGCACCTCGGCCCGAATCTGCACTTTGGTTTCGTCCGTCAGCACTTGCTTGGGCGTCGACGAAAGCACGCGCGGCGGCGACGACGTCACCAGCCACCGGCAAAGCTGTTCCCAAAATAGTTCGTGCGTCTTATCTTCCAGCGGCTGCAACATCTGCCACCGCCAAGTGCCCGCTGTCGCCAGCACTGCCGAGCGCCCCCGGCCGTAATTTTGGGTCGCTAATAAAGGCATTCGCTTCCCGCCTACTAGAAACTCAGCCAGTACCACCGCACCGGGCTTCGCCGCGCCAGTTTCCTGATAGTTCTCGATTTCCGGTAGTTTCTTCCAGCGCTCGATATTCGCTTCTGGATTTTCGACTAAGCGGGTGATGAGACTATCTTGGCCACCGGTTGCCAATTCCACTTTAGCCCGGTCCCGTTTGAAGGTATCGCGCCGGTCGCCAATAGAGACCGGCAGCAGATCCAACAGGCCGGACCTTCCCCAGCCACCATCCGACAACCCGTTCCGTCCCCCCAGAAATAACAACCCGCCGCCTCGCCGATCGACAAACTGCCGAATCAGCTCCTGCTGCGCTGTAGTAAAGTACCCAATCTCGACGCCCCCAATGATTAGGCCCTGATATTGGAAGAGCTCTTCTGCCTTATCCGGGAATCCATTTTCCAGTTCCTTCGGCTCGGCGACACCCTGCCGGTAGATCTTGTTCTGTGTCGTGCGCAGCATCGAAGTGATCGAGACGGTCTTGTCTTCTTCAAGCGCCCGCCGGATAAACTTATACTCCCACTTCGGCTCGCCCTCAATATACAGAATGCGTGGCTTCGTAGCTTCCACATTCACTAAGCGAGTAACTTGGTTATTCGCCCGATTCTCTTCATTTTCGAGTGGCGCCACCCCAATCTGCAAAGCCTTGGGCCCCGCCGGGCCGGCATTAAACAGGATACTCTCGGTCTGCGGCTCGCCATCGGCCTTCATCACCATGGTCTGTTGACCCAGGATCTTCGTTCCATCGCGCAAAGTCAGATTCACTTTGGTCTTGGTATAGCCCGTCTGCCGGAGAGTTACTTGCGCCGTAATCCGCGAATCGGCCAAGGCGCGCGCCGGTACGTCGACCGACATAATCTCTAAGTCGCGATCGTATTTCTCGCGGCCCAGCCCCACGGTATGCACCGGAATGCGCCGGCTGCGGACTTCCGACAGCGTAGACAGATCAATGCCGCCGGCATTGTCACCGCCATCGCTCAGCAGGACGATCGCGCCCAGCGGCACGCTCGCCGATTCGGCCGCCACCCCGCGCAACGCGTCCGAAAGCCGCGTCGCCGTTTGCATGGCCTGGATATCCTCGGTCTTGTCCAATCGCTCGAGCGAGCGGCCTACTTTATACATCCGCACCTGAAATTGCTTCTTCAATTGCTCGAGCAAGCCGGCATTCAGAATCTCTTTGGCCGTCGCCGCGCGGGTCTTGCCCCCACTCTCGTCGGCGATCGCCATACTCTTCGAATCGTCCACCACCACCGCGACCACGTTTTGCTGGGGTTTCAGCGTCGCGACTAAAAGCGCTGGCTGCCACAACAGGCTCAACAGCAACAATGCCATCGCCGCCTGCAAGCCCCACAGCACCACCGATTGCCAGCCTTGGATCCGCACTTCTCCATCGTTACGGCTGCGGAAGTAAGGCCAAGCCAAGCCCCCCGCCACCGTGATCGCCAAGAGCGCCCAGGCCCAGATCGGCCAGCCGCCGAGCAACACAAATTGCCCTTTTTCATAAACCCGGGATGGATAGCTAAATAGAAACTCGAACAAAATTGTTAGTCCTAATGGGTCATCGAATACACAATGTAGTTGATGCCGATACGGTAGGCGAGCGACGCATAATGCTCCGGATACCGCGGCATGTCGGCGTGTTCCCAGGCGTCGCCGATGTCCATGTTGTGGCAAATACCCACCATCACGCGCCCTTTGTCGTCCAGCACCCCGCGCCACTTGCCCTCTACTCCGTCCTGCTCATAGGTTTGGCCGGAATAGAACATTACGATGCCGGGGATCTGAAAGCGCTCGTCGAGGTCGTACATTACGTGGAAGATTGGCTCTTTGTTGGCCAGGTCCACTACTGGCCGATCGGGGAAGACGCGCGAAAGGGAGGCCGTGAAGATCTCCCATTCGATGGAGCCATGGAAGTCGTCCACCATCAGGAAGCCGCCCTTCAACAAGTACTCCCGCAGCTTGGCGGCCTGCTTTTCATTGAGGTCCCAGTGGCCCACTTCGACGGCGTAGATCCAGGGATGGTTGAAAATCTCGTCGGATTCCAAGTCCACCACATCTTCCACCGAACGCACATGCAGGCGCGTCAGGCGCCGCACGCCTTGGACGAACTGCCGATCGGCCTTCGGGTAATCGGTGGACCAACTGCCGCGCACGCCCCAATAACCGCTTCCGCCACGAAAAGAGGGGTAGCGGAGCCGAGTAAAGGTGAACTCCGTTTTCTCATTGGCATCGGGGGGCGTGATGACGGGACCGTCCTCGTCGTCAAAGCTCGGCCGGCTCCTCCGCTGGGCGTACGTCAGCGATATGACCATGAAGGCCAAAACGAGCGAGAAAATCCAAATTCGGGAGCGCATTTGCCTCACTTATTAGCCACCGGATATGCCTGAGAATATCACGGACTCCATGGTTCACAGACGGCGCCATTCCCGAAAGGTTTCCCCTTGTCCATTCCGCGGCTCTGTTAAGTTGTGTTGCCGATGATTCTAAAGAGGAACTTCCACCAGCGTGAGGATCTCCTGGATAATGCGCTTGGCTGTGTCGGCACTCCGCCCCAGCGCACCCCGCGAATTCACCGTCACCCGATGCGCGAACACCGGCACCACGAGGCGCTTCACGTCGTCCGGCAGCGCGTACTCGCGCCCCTGCACTAAGGCCAGCGCTTGGGTCGCGCGGAAGA
>JBBQQS010000168.1:0-9905 GCA_038215525.1 Bryobacterales bacterium | reverse complement strand
GTCGTCGAATGCGAGTCCCGCCTGAACGCCGTGCATGAGAAACTGCTCGAGGGTGTCATGTCCAGGAAACCACGCGGATGAAAACCCTCATCCTCATTGCCCTGCTGGCGCAAAAGGACTTCCTTACGCCCGACGAAGTGGAGCGCATCCGCGAAGCGCAGGAGCCGAACCTGCGCCTTACCCTTTACGCCAACTACGCCAAGCAACGGCTTGACCTGTTGAAACAGCTCTTCGCCAAGGAGAAGCCCGGCCGCTCCATCCTGATCTACAACCAACTGGATCAATACACGAAGATCATCGAGGCCATCGACGTCGTCGCCGACGACGCCCTACGCCGCAAGCTCGACCTTACCCTCGGCATTACCGAAGTGGCCAAAGCGGAAACCAAAATGCTCGCTGAGCTCGAGAAGTTCGCGGCCTCCGAACCCAAGGACATCGCGCGCTACGAGTTCGTCCTAAAGACCGCCATCGAGACCACGCAGGATTCGCTCGAGATGTCCCAGCAAGATCTAAAGGATCGCAGCCGCACGGTAACTGAGCGCGATGTCACCCAGCGAAAGGAGCGCGACGCGCTACTCACCACCGAGGACAAAAAGGAAAAGGAAGCAGCCGAAAAGAAGTCGGGCGAAACCGAGCGCAAAACGCGGAAAGCGCCGACGCTGCGAAAAAAAGGCGAGGTCCCGCCGCCTTAGGCTTGTACGGGATGCGCCGCCATCTTATCTAGATACCGCTGCCGGCAATCGACAATCGTCTTGCGCGCCTCCATTGGCCCGCCCCAGCCATCGAGCTGCATCACGGCGCCTTGCAATTCCTTATAGATCGAGAAGAAGTGCTCGAGTTCCCGCAACACATGCGACCCCACCTGATCCATGGTGTGGATCTGGTCATACCGCGGATTCTTCGTCGGCACGGCCAATACCTTCTCGTCGCCTTCGCGCTCGTCGCGCAGCCGCAGAATGCCCACGGGCCGCACCTCAATCAGGCAGCCCGTAAAGCTTGGGTTCTGCACTAGGCAGAGCACGTCTAGCGGATCGTTGTCTTCCGCCAAGGTGCCCGGAATAAAGCCATAGTCGCCCGGATAGTGCATCGGCGAATACAACGCGCGGTCGAGACGGAACATATCCAGGTCCCCGTCATACTCATATTTGTTACTCGAACCACGGGGAATTTCGACAATCATCCGGCAAATCTCCGGACAATATTTCCCCGGGTCTAAATCATACAATTTCATAGTTATCTTTCAGCCTAGCAACAATCAGCCTGGCCTTGGTTTCTGTTTCATGAGAAACCGCGCATTCCGCACATTGCTATCCTGATTCTTGCGCCTACTCGTCTTCTGTCTTAGCCTGCTCTCGCTCCAAGGTCAGGACTCTGCAACTAAGGAAATACCCAAGCCCGAGAAGCCGGTTGCGACCGAGGCGAAGCCGGCGTCTACCGAGGCGAAGCCTGAGGCCGCCCGCCGTACCGAGCTCAACCTCCTCGGCCAAGCCGACACTGCCTCCGGCGAAAGCCGGCGCAACGAAAACGTTCAGTTCAATTTGATCGACAACAACGCCCAAAAAGAGCTCAACATCCGGCTCGGCACCACCGCGACATTCACCCCCGTCTTCGACCCCGAACGCAACTACTTTTCCAGTGAATACGGCACCTCGCCCTCGGCCTCGCTCCATACGCCGGTTTCGAATAATCGCCGTATCCATGGCCAACTCTACTTCCGCCACCTGAACAGCCTCACCACTGCCCGCTCCTTCTTTCAGGTGGGCGGCGTCAAACCGGCGCGCGAAAATGACTACGGCTTCGGCCTCTCGCTCCCCGCCGGCAGCCGTACCTTCTTCCAGCTCGAAGGCAACCAGCGCCGCATCCGGGGCATCGTGAACGGCAATGCCCAGATTCCTTTGGCCACGGAACGTACCCCACTCACCACCAATCCCGCGGAGACCGCCTTCATCGCCCGCCTCCTGTCGGCTTATCCCGCCGCCAACCCCAACCGCACCGACATCGATCCGCGCATGCTCAACACCAACGCGCCCCAATCGATCAACGGCGATACCGCCAGCCTCAAGCTCGATCGCCTGCTGTCGACCAAGGCCCGCTTCTCCGCCAACTACCAGTTCGTTCGCCAACAGGTGCTCGCCTTCCAGTTCGTCCGCGGGCAGAATCCCAACACCACGACGGGTTCCCATCGGCTGCGCTTCACCTACACCCAGCAGTTCAACGCCCGCGCCACGCTCGACCTCAGCGCCGGCGCCGATCGCACCCACATCCTCATCGTCCCCGAAAACAACAACCTCGGGCCGGCCATCTTTATCAGTGGCGGTGCCCTCACCAGCCTCAACAGCCAAACCATCCTGCCGGTGGATCGGGCCCAAAACGACTACCGCACCGGCGCGCGGCTCCGGCTGATCCGCGGCCGCCACAACTTCACCTTCGGAGGCGATACCCTTCGCCGCCAGCTCAACGGCTACGACTCCGACAACCACCTCGGCACCTTCAGCTTCCGCGCCAACTTCGGCAACGATGCCATCACCAACCTCCGCCTGGGCCGCGCCACCACTTACTTCCGCTCCCTCGGCGAAATCCGCCGTGGCTTCCGCAGCCTGGAGTTCGGCGGGTACTTCGGCGACACCTTCCGTGCCGGGCCACGGCTCACGCTCTCGGCCGGTGTGCGGTGGCGGCCGCTGCTTCGTCCGGTGGAGGTGAACCGTCTCACCGAAGTTCCCTATGCGAGCGACTGGAATAACTTTGGCCCCACGGCCGGCTTCGCCCTGCGCCTCCGCTACGGCATACTGCGTGGCGGCTACGCTATCCACCATGGCGAGATCTTCCAGGCCACCTATCAGCAACTCCGCTTCAACCCGCCCCTCAACGCCAAGTACATCCTGAACGATCCTGACCTCCTCAATCCCCTGAGCAATCTCCCCACCGGCGTCCCCCGCGCTGTGCGCTATGCCATTGCCCCGGACCTGGTCGCGCCCTACTCCCAGCAATATCAGCTCTTCTGGGAACTCCCTCTGTCCCGCACCTGGAAGCTGCAAGCCGGCTACCTTGGCAGCCGCGCCAACAAGCTCCTCGTCCACTGGTACGGAAACCGCGCCCGCATTACCGCCGACGCCATTACCGCCACCATCAACGACCGCCGGCCTGACCCGCGCTACCTCGACGTCCGCACCGTCGTCAACAGCGCCCGCGCCTACTTCGACGCCGGCCGCGTCACGCTCACCGCCCAAGCCTGGCGCGGACTCAACCTCGAACTCGGATACTGGCTCAGCAAGAACATCGACACCGGCGCCGATTTCACCTCCACCGCCTACGACATGGACTCCTTCCGCGGCATCTCCCAAACTGAATTCAACGTCAACCGCGACCTTCGCGGCCTCGGCCGTTTCGACCAGCCCCACGCCTTCCTCTCGCGTTTCACTTATGCTCTCCCCGCCTGGAAACTCACCCGCCAATGGCAACTCGGCGGCGTCATCCTGATGAAGAGCGGCACGCCCTTCACCGTCGTCTCCGGCTCAGACGCCTTGCCTTTCGGCAATGTCGACGGTAGTTCCGGGGACCGGGTGGACATCCTGACGCCCAGCCTTCTCGGCCGCACCATCGGTAATTCGGACACCGCCCGTCAGTCACTGCCGCGCAAGGCGTTCGCGGCCACCGGCATTGTTCCCGGCAACCTCGGCCGTAACACCTTCCGCCGCGGGGGCATCTACAACGTCAACGCTTCACTTGAACGCGCCTTCCGACTCCGGGCCGAGTCCGAGGTCCGGTTCCGGGTGGAATCGGTAAACTTCCTGAACACTCCCCAATTCGCCGAGCCTGGTACCAGTTGGGTGGACCCCAACTTCGGCGCGATCACCAACACCCTCAACGAAGGCCGCACCTTCCGCCTCCAACTCGCCCTTCGCTGGTAGAAGGCAAAGCATGCCAAAATAAGGACTTCGCATGCGCATTCCTTTCACCAAAGCCCACGGCGCTAAAAACGACTTCATCCTCACCTGGGAATCAGCGGCCCCCGCTGATCACTTGGCCGCCATCGCCGAAGCCATTTGCGACCGCCACTCGGGCGTCGGCGCCGATGGCTGGCTGCTGGTTCGTCCTGGCAGTCCTGGAACTGGCAGTCATGGAGCCCACGGGGGTATCCGCCTTTTCAATCCCGATGGCGGCGAGGTGGAGATCTCCGGCAACGGCACGCGCTGCGCCGCCGCGTTTTTGATTGAGAATGGCCATGCCTCGGATGCCGTTGAAATCGCCACGGGCGCCGGCCTGAAGCACCTGAAACTCCTCTCTCGCGATGACGCCGAGTTCGTGTTCGAAATGGACATGGGCCTGCCCAAAGTGGCCGACGGCGATCTCGAGTTCTCGCTCGCCCTGGGCGATGGGTATACGCCCGTCTCGATTGTGGATGTAGGCAATCCCCAGTGCGCCTTGTTCGTCGACCACTTCGATTTCGACTGGCGGACGATGGGCCGTGCCATTGAGTGGCACCCGCATTTCCCGAAGCGGACGAACGTTTCGTTCATCAAGGTGATTGATCGCAAAACGCTTGACGTACGCTTCTTTGAGCGCGGTGCGGGCGAAACCTTTTCCTCCGGCACCGGCTCTACCGGCGCCTTCGCCGCCGCCCGGCTCCGCGGCTTGGTGGATGACGAAGTTACTGTCCAAACACCGGCCGGCCCTCTGAAGTTAAACTGGAAAGAGTCGATCTTCCTCGTAGGCCCGGCTGAACTGATCGCGGTTGGCGATTTCCTGTTTCACCTCTAAGGCCCCAATACCCCCCCCCATGCTCGAACAACTGAAGAAAAAGTTTCAAGACCGCACCGTCCAAGCGGGAGTCGTCGGCCTCGGCTATGTCGGCCTCCCCCTCGCCGTGGAATTCGCCAAAGAGGGGATCCACGTGACGGGCATCGATCTCGACGCCCGCAAGACCGCCCTGATCACCGCGGGCGAATCCTATATCCAGGATGTCCCCACCAGTTCTCTGGCTCCCCTAGTCGCCTCAGGACACCTGCGCGCCACCACCGACTTCGCCATCATCCGCGAACTCGACACCATCAACATCTGCGTCCCTACTCCTTTGCGCAAAACCAAGGACCCGGACATGAGCTTCATCGACGCCGCCTCTCGCGAAATCGCCAAGCACCTTCATCCGGGCATGTTGATCATTCTCGAATCCACCACCTATCCCGGCACTACCGACGAGATGCTGCTGCCGATTCTCGAGGAAGCCTCGGGACTCAAAGTCGGCCAGGACTTTTTCGTCTGCTTCTCCCCCGAACGCGTCGACCCCGGCAATCCCAAGTACCACACCAAGAACATTCCCAAAGTGGTGGGCGGCATTACGCCGGCCTGCACCGAAGCCGGCGCGGCCTTCTACAGCATGGCGCTCGAAACGGTCGTCGCGGTCGGCTCCACTCGCGTGGCCGAGATGGTGAAGCTGCTTGAGAATACCTTCCGCATGATCAACATCGGCCTCGTCAATGAGCTGGCCATCATGTGCGACCGCATGGGTATCAACGTGTGGGAAGTGATCGACGCCGCCAAAACCAAGCCTTTCGGCTTTATGGCTTTTTACCCGGGACCTGGCTTGGGCGGCCATTGCATTCCGGTTGACCCCTACTATCTCTCCTGGAAGACTAAGCAAGCCGGCATCGAAGCCCGCTTCATCGAACTCGCTGGTTACATCAATGGGCAAATGCCGCACTTCGTGGTCGACAAGATTCAGAACGCCTTGAACGACCACACCAAGCCACTCAAGGGTTCGCACGTCCACATTCTGGGGGTCGCCTACAAGCGCGACATCGACGACGTCCGCGAGTCGCCCGCACTCGACATCATCCACCTCTTGCAAGCTCGCGGCGCTCGCGTCACCTACTCCGATCCTTACGTGAAGAGCTGCCGCATCGAAAGCACCGGTGAACTCACGGCCCAGGATTCGCTGGCCATGGCCGCCACGTCCGATTGCGTCGTCTGCGTCACCGACCATCAGGTCTTTGATTATGCCGCCGTGCTCGAGAAGTCCCAGCTGATTGTCGACACCCGCAACGCCTTCAAAGCCTTTGCGTCGCCCAAGATCGTCGCCCTTTAGCGGGTCTGGCTCAAAGCGTAGACCGCAAACGACGCCAGCCAATGCTCGCCCCCGTAGTTGCCCGCCGTCACCTGCGGTAGTGCTGCATCGAGCAATCGCTTCGAGGCCGCCAACAGCGTCGCGCGTCGCGCGGTGGGTAGTGACTGGGCAATCCCCGCCAGGCACCAAGCCCGGCTCAGGTACAGCCCATCTAAATGCACAATCTGATAGTCGCTCCGGTCGGAGACTTGCGGCGCATTGGTCAGATTCGCCAAGCCGGGCTCGCTTAAGTATTGGCCGAACCAAGCCGGGAATTCCTTGGCCGGCAACACCCGTCGCATCAGATCGGCCACTTCCAGGCTCGGCGATAGAAAGTCCGTACCGTCGGGCTCTTGGACGGCGGCCATGGCCGTGGTCTTCAGGTAATAGTCCTTGGCGCGCGCCACAATCTGATTCTCAAAGGCCGTGTTTTTGGCCGTGCGTGCCCAATCGAGCGCGAACACGAGTCCAAAGGCGGTGTTCGGATGGACGCCGGTACGATTCGGGTAGGTCTGCTTTGGCAGGTAAGCGGTCCAAAGCTCGACGACCAGGTTGGTCAGTGGCCGCAAATTCGCCGCCCACTGCTTCCCCTGCGGATCGTCCCAGGTCCGCAACTCCTCGTCGAGTTTCAACAGCCAAGCCCAGCCGTAGGTGCGCTCAAAGGTCTTGGCCAGCTTGTATCTCTCGAAGTAAGCGATCTCGGCTGCGATGGCGGTGGGGGTAAAGCTGTCGGCTAGCGTGGTCCGGATGGCGGCATCTTTGGCCATCTCCGGGCTCGTTTTAAGCAAACGCACCAGCATCCAATGCCCATGGACGCTTGAGTGCCAATCGAGACAGCCAAAAAAGGCGGGATGCAGTTGCTTCGGCGTCAGCCGCGCATCGGAATCGCTTTCGATCGTATGGGCGGTCTTATTGGGATACTCCTGCCGGATGCAGTGCAAGGGCAGGTCGGCCAGGCGGGCGGCGGTTGAGACGTCGAGCAATTGGGTCAGCAAGAGGAGAGCAGTCACGCCCTCAGCTTAGCCCACTAACGTGGCCGCGCCCAAACGTCCCTGATGCTTCTCCAAGCGGGTCTTCAACTCCTGCCGGGCCCTCAACAGCCGGCTCTTGGCCGCCGCCACTGAAATTCCCAAGCTGTCCGCCACATCCGGCATAGAGCGCTCCTCAATGTCACGCATCCAGAAGACTTTCTTTAGGAGCGGTGGCATCCGGTTCACTTCCTGATGCAGAATTTGGCTCACCTCGCGACGGCCTAGGTCAACCTCGGGATCGTCCGCCTTATCCCGCAAGTCGAGCGTACCCACTTCGTCCCCAATCTGGACATCGTCGATGTAGAAGAATTTGGCGCGCTTATCCTTCCGCAGCCGCATCAGGCACTGATTCACGACAATCCGGGTCAGCCAGGTGGAGAATTTTGCCTCATAGTTGAACTGATCGAGGTGCGAATATGCCTTCCAAGTGGCATTCTGCACCTCATCCTCGGCATCCGAACGATCCCGGAGAATAGAGTAAGCTAATTTAAAGCTGATGGAGCGATGGCGCTCGATCAGTTCGGTAAACGCAGCATCGTTCCCCGATTTCGCCAACAGAACGAGCTCGTCATCGGCTTGGTGACTGTGTTCGCTACGATTCTTTTGCATCAATTCCAGCTTTCCGGAGTCTGAAAACCCATGGGTCTTAAGCTCTCATGAACGAGATTACCAACACTGAAACCGAAGATCTACATGATACTGAAAATGACTTTAGTGAGAATAAAATCAATACCGGGGAGTTAACCGGAGATAAAGCGGAATTTTCAGAGAACGAAAGTTCTGAGCGAACCCTCCGCCGTTCTTTGGCCGCCTACGAAATCGGCAAGAAGCTTCGCCAGCTCCGGATGAAGAAGAAGATCGCCCTGGTGGACCTGGGTAAGCACACGGGTCTTTCGGCCAGCATGCTTTCTCAACTCGAGAACGGCAAACTCGTCCCAACCCTGCCCACTCTCGCCCGGATCGCCATGGTCTTCGACGTCGGCCTGGACCACTTTTTTGCCGACAAGCGACGTACCCGGATGTTCTCCGTCGTCCGCGCCGGCGAGCGGATCAAATTTCCAGACCGTTCCGATGTCAGCATCCCCAGCTACTACTTCGAATGCCTCGCATTCCACGTCCAGGACAAGAGTCTCCAGGCCTACTTGGCGGAATTTCCGGCTCGCGACGACGGCAAAGACATGGAACACTCCCACGAAGGCGCCGAATTTGTCCACGTTCTGACGGGCAGCTTATCGATCCACTATCAGGATGAAGCGCACCTCCTGAACACGGGAGACAGCGTTTACTTCGACGCGTCCGAACCCCACACCTACCGCGCGCTGAACGGGGTAAACGCCAAAGCAATCGTCATCACGACGCCCCCACGTGCCTAAAGTAGAATTGTGGCCCGTGCGGCGGCCGACTCGTAGCTCGCCTCTACCATCCGCACGGCAAAGAGATACTCGCGCCCGCTCGTTTCGAACTCAGCCCCCGAGTTGAGACAATCGACGAAATGCTTCTGGGTTTCGTACGCCGAGTCGCCCTTGTAGCCGTCGGTCGGAGTCGCCCAGTCGATTCGTTTCAACTCCCCGGAGCCTGACCACAAGGAGCCATCGCCCAACATGGAAATCGTTCCCAGCTCTCCGTCGATTCTGAGTCTCGCCATGGCCACATTGTTTTCGAAGACTTCGCCGCAGCGAGTGGCCGTGATCCAGCACCGGCGTCCATTGGGCCAGAAGAGCCGGATCTGCGCCGAGTCCTCCCCGGCGATCCTGGGATTGATCCGCTTGGTGCAGGCGCGGAGCGACTCGGGACGGCCGAACAGGTAGCAGGCGGTATCGAGGAAATGGACCAGCGTTTCGTAAATGAGCAGCCGAGGATACTGGGCAAAGTAGGGTTGGTTGGGGTACGGCGGGTCGAGCAGCCCATCGCTGTTTGAATGCATCCAGACGACGTTCTTCACGGCACCAATCTCGCCGGCCTCCAGCCGCCTTTTGATCTCGCGATACCAGGCCTGCCAGCGCCAGTTTTCGTTTACCATCAGCCGCACGCCAGCGGTCGCGGCCCCCTCCACGATCTGCTGGGCCTCCGCCAGCGTGGGCGCGAAGGGCTTTTGGCAGAGGACGTGGATGCCGCGCGCGAAGGCAAGTTGGCTCAATGGGAGATGGGTGTCGGGCCGCGTGACAATGTCCGCGAAATCGGGCTTCTCGGCGTCGAGCATGGTAGCGGCGTCGGAGTAGGCGCGTGGGATGCCAAACTCCTGGGCGAATGCTTGGGCACGGGAGAGGTCGGCGTCGCAAACGGCCACGATCTGGCAGCGGTCTGACAGGCGGCGCCAGTCGGCCATCTGAATTCGGGCAAAGAAGCCCGCGCCAATCACCACGCCGCGGAACAAGTTAGTCGCCTGCCGCGGTAGCTGGAGTCGCTGGGAGCCGGCGGCGGCTCAACATCGCCTTGGCCTCTTCCACCAGCGAGTAGCCTACCGGAACGACCAGCAAGCTGAGGAGCAGGCAGAGCATCTGGCCGCCGATAATCGTAATGGCAATCGCCGAGCGCTGCGAGGCCCCGGCGCCGATCCCCACCGCCGTCGGAATCAGGCCGGCGATAATCGAAAAAGTTGTCATCAGGATGGGGCGCAACCGGACCCGGTTGGCCTTCATGATCGCCTCGCGGATCGGGTAGCCTTCGTCGCGCAAGCGATTCATATAGTCGATTTGCAGAATGCCGTTTTTCTTCACTATGCCCAACAGCAGCAGGATGCCCAGGGCGCTGAAGAGGTTCAAGCTACGGCCCGT
>JBBQQS010000167.1:0-9924 GCA_038215525.1 Bryobacterales bacterium | reverse complement strand
GTCTTTGCCGTACTGGGTCTGGTTGACCTCGCCCGCGCCTTCCGCCGCTACCACGGCGACCTGATGATGTCCAAGCAGGAGATCAAGGAGGAGATGAAGGACGCCGAGGGCAGCCCCGAAGTGAAGCGAAAGCTGCGGCGGCTGCAGCGCGAGCGGTCGCGCCGCCGCATGATGGCCGACGTCGAACGCGCCACGGCCATCATCACCAACCCCACCCATTACGCCGTGGCCATCTTCTTCGACCTCGACACCATGGCGGCCCCGAAGGTGGTGGGCAAGGGAAGGAATTATCTGGCGCGGCGCATCCGCGAGCGCGCCACCGCCAAGGGCATCCCGATCGTCGAGAATCCGCCCTTGGCGCGCGCGCTGTACCAGTCGGTGGCGATTGGGCAGGAGATTCCAGCGCACTTATACAAAGCCGTGGCCGAAATTCTGGCCTACATTTACCGCTTGATGGGTGGGAGGCTGCCGCGCTAAATGGCCGAAGCGACCCTGAAACTCCCGTCCGGACCGGCCGCGGGACCGGCGATGAGTTGGCGCGAAGCCGCCATTCCGCTGGCCGTGCTGGGCATCGTGCTCGCGATGATCGTGCCCCTGCCGGCCTTGGTGGTCGATTTGTTGATTAGCGCCAATATCTCGATCTCGGTGGTGGTGCTGATGGTGGCCATGTACGTGCGACGCCCCTCGGACTTCAGCCTCTTCCCCACCACCCTCCTGCTCCTGACGCTTTTCCGGCTTGCCTTGAACGTCTCCTCTTCGCGCCTGATCCTGATGAACGGCAACCGCGGGACGGCGGCCGCGGGCGGCGTGATCGAGGCTTTCGGCAACTTCGTCGTGGGGGGCAACTTCGTCATCGGGCTCGTGATATTCCTCGTACTGGTCGCCATCCTGTACGTTGTGATCAACCATGGCGCCGTGCGCATCTCCGAAGTGACGGCCCGCTTCACGCTCGACGCCCTGCCCGGAAAGCAGATGTCGATCGACTCCGACTTGAGCGCCGGCCTGATTGACGAAACCGAGGCCCGCCAGCGCCGTAAGCAATTGACGGCTGAGGCCGAGTTTTACGGGTCGATGGACGGCGCCTCCCGCTTCACGCAGCGTGACGCCGTGGCCAGCATTTTGATCACCGCCATCAACATCGGGGCCGGGTTCCTGATTGGCGTCCTGCAACTGGACATGGAGCTGGTGAAGGCGCTCAAAACCTATACGGTGCTCACCATCGGCGACGGCTTGGTAACGGTGATCCCCGCCCTAATGGTGTCGGTTTCAGGCGGACTGATCGTTACGCGCGCCTCGGGCGACCTTGAGCTCGGTGAGCAATTCGAACAACAACTGCTCTCGAACGAACAGCCCCTGTGGCTGGCCAGCGGCATTCTGGCCGCGATGGCCTTGTTCCCGGGTCTACCGAAGATCCCCTTCTTCGTTCTGAGCGGCGGCTTGGCCGCGATTGCCTGGAGTCTGCGCCAAAAAAATGCCACTGCCCAGGATTTGGCGGCCCAACCGGCCCCGGCCGCGGCGGCGCCGAAGGAAAACGTGGAACAGCTGTTGAAGGTGGAGCCGCTCGCGGTGGAGGTAGGGTTGGGGCTGGTGCGTCTGGTCGAAGGCGGGGCAAACTCGCCCTTGCTGCGCCGGATTGGCGGCCTCCGCCGGCAGTTGGCCAGTGACCTCGGCTATCTGTTGCCGCCGGTGCGCGTGACCGACAATCTGAGCCTGCGCTCGCGCGAGTACGTCGTACTGCTCAAGGGCACCGAAGTCGCCCGCTTCGAACTGCCGGCCGGCATGGACCTGGCGATCTCGAGCGCCATGGCGAGGGGCGAAAACAGTGGGGATGGCCACACGCCGGCGCCGCCCGGCGGCTTGCCCGCGCGCGACCCGGCTTTCGGTATGGCCTCCTGGTAGATTCCTACCGCGCAATCGGATGCCGCCCGCGCCGCGGGCTTCACCGTCGTCGACGCCGTCAGTGTCATGGGCACCCACTTGGGCGAGCTTTTCCGCCGCTATGCCCACGAACTGTTCTCGCGGCAGGACGCTAAGGCGCTGCTCGACCGGGTGAACGTTGACAATCCGAAGGCCGTCGAGGATTTGGTCCCCAAATTGCTTCCTATGTCCACCGTGCAGAAGGTTCTACAGAATTTACTTCGCGAGCGCGTTTCGATTCGGGATGCCAGTTCCATTCTGGAAGCTTTGGGTGAGGCGGCGAATGCAACCCGGAACATGGTGTTGCTCACCGAGTATGTGCGTCAATCGATGCGCCGCTCGGTGGTGAAGCCCTATCTCACGCCCAAGAACGAGTTGCCGGCCTGGATGTTCGATCCCGCCACCGAGCAGATGCTCGAAAGCTCGGTGGAGCATGGCGAGCAGAACAGCCACCTGAACCTCGCCCCGGCGCGGATCCGCGAATTGCTTGAGCGGTTGACGCGCGTGGTACCGAATCCGGACGTGCCGGTGGTGGTGCTAGTAAGCGCGCAGGTGCGGTTCTTTGTCCGGCAGATGACGGAGGCCTTACCGGGCCAGTTTGTTTTCCTGTCCCACGCCGAGATCCCCTCCGGCGTGAACGTAATCGGCCTGGGGGCCCTCTAGGCAAGGCTAGACCAGAAAAGCGAAACGAAACTCATGCGAATCAAATCCTATTTTTCGGGCACCGTCGAAGCCGCCATGGACCTGGCGCGCCGAGAACTGGGCGAGGAGGCCGTCATTCTGAACTCCCGCGCGGCGCCCCCGGAGGCACGGCATCTGGGGGCCTATGAGGTCGTCTTTGGCGTGGATGAGAGCACGGCAGCGCCCAGTTCCCCTCAACGCACGGTCCCCCAACGCACCGCCTCTCGTCTCACCGCCTCTCTGCTCACCGCCGCTCAGCTCACCGCCGCTCAGATCACCGGGGCGGTCGAAGTGCGCCCCGAGCCGGTTCCGGAACGAGCACCCGAACGCGGGCACCGTTTCGAAATGCTCGAAGGCGAAGTCGTTGCCTTGCGCCACGAATTGCGCAAACTCTCGCGCGGCCTCCTGGCACCGGACTCGGCCTGTAAGAGCCCGGCGAGCCCAACCGGCCAGTCCCCCGAATCTCGCCGTCAGGCGCGTGAGCTGACCGCCTTCCTGGTCCGACGCGAACTTCCGGAGCTCCCCGCCGCGGAACTCGTCCGCCGGGCCGGAGAGCGGCTCCGCCGGCCGAGCGGGGTCGGCAACGCCTGGCAGCGGCCGGCAACTTCGGGGGCCGCGCCGATGGCCGGGTTATTCGTCCCCTCTGGCGTCTTTAGCGGCCACGCCGGGCTGCTGGCGGGCCTATTCGCGGATGAGAACCCGCTCGCCTCGGCCATGCTCGAAGAACTCTCCTCGGTGCTTCGGGTGGCGGCCACTTTGGGCCGTCAGGCCGAAACGCCAGAACCGAAGCCCGGGCCCCGTGTGGTCGCCTTGGTAGGCGCCCCCGGAGCCGGCAAGACGACGACGCTGGTTAAGCTTGCCGCTCAGTATGGCTTGCGCGGACGCCGGCCGGCGCACATCATTTCCACCGACAATTTGCGCGTCGGTGCGGCCGAGCAATTGCGCTCCTACGCGGCGATCCTGGGCCTGGGCTTCGATCTCGCCGAAACCACCGTCGCCCTCGGCCAACTCTTGAATGAGCATGCGGGCAAGGATCTGATCCTGATCGATACGCCCGGCTTGAGTCCGTCGCAGATGCCGGATGGCGCCCCGCTGGCGAGGTTTCTGAGCACCGATTCGCGCATCGACTGCCACCTGGTGGTGCCCGCCTACCAGAAGGGGCCCGATGTCGCCCGTCTGCTTGACCGTTTTCATCCCTACGGCGTCGCGAAGGTCATCCTGACGCGGCTCGACGAAACCTCCGCCGTGGGCGGTTTACTGTTGGCGCTCGACGAAAACGAGGCACCGGTCTCGTTCCTGTCGATGGGGCAGACGATTCCCGAGGATTTGGAACCCGCCAGCATCGCGCGGCTCCTGGATCTATTTGTCGGTGACCCGCCCATGGGCGCCTTCTTGCCCGCCGGCGAGCCCTCGCCATGGTTCGACGACAGCGAGCGCGTCCTGACGGCCAGTACGGGCGTAAGGCACGGGCGTAACGGAAGCGAAAAAGGAACTCATAACTAGCATGGCCAGAGGACTGGGAAGATACACGGAAGAGCTGGAACTGGAGGCCCTGGTGGTGCTCGAGACTGCCGAGGCGGCCGCCGGCGGCGAGGCGGCGGCGCAGCAGCCCTGGGTGCTGACCCCGGCCGAGCGCGAGCGGCGCATTCTCGAACACCTGCCGCAAGTACGCCTGATTGCCCGCCGCATCCACGAACGGCTGCCCGAAAGCGTGAGTATCGACGATTTGATTTCCACCGGCATCGTCGGCCTCATCTCGGCGATCGACCGTTTCGATCCTATTCACCAGGTAAAGCTCAAAACCTACGCCGAGTACAAAATCCGCGGCGCCATCCTGGACAGCCTCCGCGGGCTCGACTGGGCGCCCCGCCAGCAGCGCAAGCGCGCCAAGCAGATCGAAGCCGCCATCGCCGTTGCCGAGCAGCGTTTGAAGCGCGCCCCCACCGAAGAGGAGATCGCCCAACAACTCGGCCTCTCAATGGCGGAGTATCACGAATGGCTGGTCGACATCCGCGGCGTGAACCTGGGCAGCCTGGAGGCCAGTTCCGGCGACGACGATGGCCGCGACCTGCTCAAGTATATCTCCGACAAGGAAGAGAACTGGCCGTCCCGACTGGTGGAACGCGCTGAACTCGAGCGCCTGCTGGTGGAGGCGATCGACCGCATGCCGCCCATCGAAAAGACCGTGCTGAGCCTTTACTACCAGGAAGAGCTCACATTGCGCGAAATCGCCAAAATTGTGGGCTTGCACGAGTCGCGCATCTCCCAATTGAAGTCGCAAGCCTTGTTGCGCCTGCGCACCTATCTCGAGAAGTGCTGGCCCATGAAGCGCGGACAGGTCTAGCGGGTGGCGGATCGCTCGCGCTGGGTCTTCGAACAATTCGCGCAGAAGTTCGCGGCGGTCGCCGAGTCCATGTTGGGCTCGACGGTCCAGGCGGCCCTCGATACGAAGACTCCCCTGCCCGGTGACGAAGCCGCCACGGACATCCTCGCCTGGGAACAAGGCTTCGATGTGGGCGACGGCTGCCGGTTGGTCGTGGCCGCCCCGGCCGTGGCCTGGGACAAGATCGGCGGCGAGGCGCTTAAAGCCGCCGGCGTCGATGAACTGGACCCCGATAGCGTCCGCGGCACTTACCTCGAGTTACTCAACCAAGCCCTGTCGAGCGTGGCTTCGGAGATGGGAGGCGTCCTTTCCCGCAACATTTCGCCCATTGACGGTCGCGAATTGCCCTACGCGCAGGATGCCTACGCCCAGGCGATCGAAGTGGTGTTGAATGGTGAATCCGTCACGCTCTTCGCCGGCGTCGATCCCCGCCTGATCGCCGCGCTCGAAAAAGACGAGTCCGCTGCGCGCGCCAAGTCACCGCCGGCCGAAGAAGCTGCGGCACCGAAAGAAGCCGACCGCTCCGACGAGGATGCCGATCGAAACGAGCGCCAGGATTTGCTCGACGGCTCCAAAACCCTCGATCTCCTGCTCGACGTCGAACTCCCCGTCAGCATCAGCTTCGGCCGGGCCAGCGTACCGCTCAAGGACGTGCTGAAGCTTACCTCGGGCTCCATCGTCGAATTGAACCGCGGCGTCAGCGATCCGGTGGAGTTGATCGTGAACAACTGCGTCATCGCCCGCGGCGAGGTCGTGGTGGTGGAAGGAAACTACGGCGTGCGCATTCAACAGATCATCAGCGCGCGCGAACGCTTGAGGACTCTAAACTAATGCCCACGGCTACCGCAATTTTCGGCTTTGTGGCGCTGCTTGCGCTCGTCAGTTCGGCCCTGGCCGCTTGGCTGGTGGCTCGCTTTACCGACCGCATCTCGGCGCTTGAGCGGCAGACGAAGTCCTTGGCCGAGGAGTACCGCCAACTGCATCTCAAGCTCGAGGCCGCCCAGTCCCTCGCCGCCGAGGTGCCCCTCTACTCCACACCCGCTACCGTCGATACCGGCATGAATCTCAGCAAACGGGTGCAAATCATCCGCCTCCACCGCCGCGGAGAATCGGCGCCCCACATGGCTAGTGTGCTGAATATCCCGCTAGCCCAGGTGGAACTCGTGCTGAAGCTGCAACGGCAAGCGAGCGAAGCAACGCCGTCCGCGGTGGCGGACGGCGTCCTTTCGAACTAAGACTCAGGCACTAAGCTTCGAGCGCGATCGGATTGCGCAGCTCGCCAATGCCCTCGACGTAGACCACGCAATCGTCGCCATCGCGCAAGTAACGCGGCGGCTTGCGGGCAAAGCCCACGCCGGGCGGCGTCCCGGTGGAGATTACATCGCCGGGCTCGAGCGTAATCACTTGCGTAATGTGCTCGATCAAAGCCGGAATGTTGAAGATCAATTCCTTGGTATTCGAATCCTGCAGCACCTCGCCGCTCAAAGTCAGCTTGATCTGTAAGTTGTGCGGATCGGCGATCTCATCGGCCGTCACCAGCACCGGCCCCATCGGGCAAAACGTATCGCAGCTCTTGCCCATCAGCCATTGCGGCGTCGCCAATTGCAAGTCCCGCGCCGAAACGTCATTGATCACCGTGTAGCCGAAGACGTACTCTTTCCAGTCCTCGCCCTTCACGTGCTTGGCCGTCTTCGAGATCACAAAGGCAAACTCGGCTTCGTAATCCGGCTGTGCCGTCGCCTTGGGCAGCAACACCGGATCCCCGGGGCCCACGATCGAGTTGTTGAACTTGCTGAAGACCGTGGGCGTGGTCGGAATCGCCATCCCGGACTCAATGGCATGATCACGGTAATTGAGGCCGATCATAAACAGCTTGCCCGGGTTGGGAATCGGCGCGTGCAGCTTCACCTGCCCGAGCGGAATGCCCACATGCCCCAGAGCCAGATGGGCGTCGATTTTGGCCTTCGCCGCCGGCCCATCGGCGATCACCGGCAGCAGCGACATATAGCCGCAGCCGGCAATCGAAATCACTTGATCCTTTACGAGCACCCCGGCTTGCGGAGCGCCTCCGTTGTGGCTATAAACCAAATACTTCATATGAGGAAAAGGCTAGCACGCCCAGCCCTCACCCTTCAGCCGGTATGAAGTTCAAGGACGCCGAGTTCATGCAATACCGCAATCCGGTCGGCGGCGGACCATCGTCAAACACGTGGCCCAGGTGCGCCTCGCAGCGGCTGCAATGCACTTCGTTGCGTTCGACGCCAATGTCCGTGTCGACGCTCGTGCTCATATTCTCCTTCGCGATCGGCGCATAAAAGCTTGGCCAGCCCGTGCCCGACTCAAACTTGGTCGACGAGTGAAACAGCGGTGTGAAGCAGCAAACGCACTGGTAGACGCCCTTGTCTTTGGTCTTCGCGTACCTGCCCGTAAAGGCCCGTTCGGTGCCCCTGCGGCGCGTCACTTCAAACTGGGCGGAGGTCAGTTGCTCCCGCCACTGTTCTTCCGTTTTTACGATCTTGTTCACGGTGAGGGCTCCTGTCGGTCGGCCGGACCTGTCGAAATAACTGATCTTGATCTGGGCCCCTTTGTCGGCCTTTAGGGCCCAGGGCGCAGCCGCAAGGCTCAAGGTAAAGAAGCGGCGAGTGAGGTTCATACTTACGTCTCCATCCCGGAAATCCCACGCGGGGCGCGCGATATTCCCATCTACAGAGATTTACGCCGCCGCCCGGCCGATGGATTACTTCGCGCGCAGAAACTTCACGCACACCGGCGACCCCACCTCGGCTGTCTCGCCTGTCGCCGTCAACTTGCCCGTCGCCGCGTCGATCTTGAAGACCGCCAAGCGGTCGGATCGCTCGTTGGCCGCAATCAGATACTGCCCACTCGGGTCAATGTTGAAGTTCCGCGGCCACTCCCCGCCGCTCGGCGTCTGGCCTTGCGCCGTCAACCGCCCATCGGCCGCAATCGTAAACATCGCAATCGACTGGTGCCCGCGGTTGGAGCCGTACAGAAACTTCCCGTTCGGATGCACCACCACCTCAGCGGTTCCATTCGCTCCGCTAAAACCCGCCGGCAGCGTCGAGATATTCTGAAACTCCTTCAGTTCGCCGCTCGCCGCATTCCACGTAAACGCCGACACCGTCGAAGCCAACTCGTTGATTGAATACGCGTACCGCCCCTTGGGATGAAACGCGAAGTGCCGCGGGCCCGATCCATCCTTCAACTTCACCTTGCTCTTCGGCGTCAGCATGCCGCCGGCCAGGTCGTAGGTGATCACCTCATCGGTACCCAAATCGGCCGCCACAGCATAACGGTTGTTTGCTGCCACGTTGATCGAATGCGCGTGCGGCTGCGTTTGCCGCGAGCTCACGCTTTTGCCCGTATGCTGAATCGTCTTGGTGGCTTCGCCCAACTTGCCGTCCGCGCCTATCGGAAAGATGCCCACACTGCCGCCGTTGTAGTTCGCCACCAGCAGATACTGGCCCGTCTTATCGATTGACAGATGGCAGGGCGCGGCCCCGTGCGAAGAGACCGTATTGAGCGCCGTCAGCTTGCCGTCAGCTTCGTTGAGCGTATAAGCCGTGATACTGCCCGACTTCTCGCCCCGAAACTCGTCCAGTTCGCCCACGGCAAACACCCAGCGCCGGTTGGGGTGAATCACCAGGTAGGAGGGGTTATCCGCCTTGGCCGCCAGCCCCAGCGGCGTCAGCTTGCCGGTGGCCGAACTGAACTTCAGCGCATAGATCCCTTCGCTTTTGCCGCGCGAATAGGTGCCCACCATCACTAGTGAATCGATTGCCAGGCAGGAAAACGTCGTGAGGCCAACCAGGGCCAGAGCTGGAATGAATCGCATGCTCTTCATCGTATGCGAAGTCCGGCGTCAATGGATACCAGTCGAGGGATACTAGGAGCATGCATCTTCAGAACGCCGTGGCCCTGGTGACGGGCGGAAGTTTGGGAATCGGTAAGGCGGTGGCGCAGAGCCTGGTGGCAGCCGGCGCGCGGGTCGCGATCACGGGGCGCGATCCAGAACGCCTGGCCGCGGTGGCGAAAGAGCTGGGGGTCCACCCGATTCAGGCCGACGTCTCGGTCGAAGCCGACGTGCTCCGCACCTACTCCGAAGTACTCGCCAAATTCGGTGACCTTGATATTCTCATCAACAACGCCGGCGTGGGCGCCTTTGGTCCGCTGGCTGATTTCGATTTGGCCACTTTTCAAAAGGTGATGGACACCAACGTGACGGGCGCCATGCTGATGGGGCGCGAGGCGGCCAAGATCTTCATCCGTCGCAATCGTGGAAACATCGTCAATATCGCCTCCACCGCCGCCGTCCGCGGGGCGCCCAATGGCACGGCTTACTACGCGAGTAAGTTCGCGCTGCGCGGCATGACCGAGTGCTGGCGCGCCGAATTACGCAAACACAATATTCGTGTCTTTCTGGTGAACCCCAGCGAAGTGATTACTAACTTCGCCGCCACCGCCGGCTTCCCGCAAAAAGATAACGAGAGTAAGTTGCAAGCCGGTGACATCGCCCACATGGTGAAAGCGATTCTCGAGATGGAAGACCGCGGCTTCACTACCGAATTGACCGTCTTCGCCACCAATCCCCAGGACTAAACCGCTCATGTTCATCCCCGTCTCCGCCCAAATCCAGGAACCCAGCCAGCACGGAACGCCCAAAGCCGTCATTCTGCGCGGCGGCGTGTTGCCCAACGTCACCCAGGTCGCCGTGGCGGCTTTGCAGGAGACCGACGTGATGGAGCCGCACCGGCACGACACCATGTACGAGATTTACTACGTCCTCGAAGGCGAAGCCACCTACCACGTCGATAGCCAACAGCACGGAACGCCCAAAGCCGTCATTCTGCGCGGCGGCGTGTTGCCCAACGTCACCCAGGTCGCCGTGGCGGCTTTGCAGGAGACCGACGTGATGGAGCCGCACC